>DATGND010000237.1:0-28983 GCA_035306925.1 Bacteriovoracaceae bacterium
GCAATTAACATTAAACGAATTTAGTAGATATCCATGGCACAAAAGTTTCCATTCAATCACTTTTTAAAACTTGATCTCGATGAAAAGAGTCCACAGGTTACACCACCACCAGCTGCTGCCTTTGAAATTCCTCAAGCGGCACCGACTCAAAGCTCAAGTTCAGCTTACCCGTCTGAATTTTCCGCTGAAGAATTACAATCCATTACACAGGCCATATTGGAAAATATTAAAGGTGCAATTGCGGCCAATAAGTTTCACGCCTACTTTTCTTCGAGCTTAACTGTTAGTTCAATTTCTGCTGATACGGTAGAGTTTCTAGTAACGACCAAATTCATTAAGCAAATGATTGAAACTCACTACCAAGAGCATGTAAAAAAAGCAGTTATCGAAATTCTCGGTAAACCTTATCACATCGAGTTTCACGTTCTTGGTGCGGCCACTTCCCTATCCTCTAATAAGGATAATATTCTCAAAGCTCTACAAACCGAAACTCCAAAGAGAGTGGATTCCGTCAAAAATGCATCGTTTTTTATCGATAATCTGCAACCAACTCACGATGACCTATATAAGGCCATTGACTCTAAGATTATCGAGCATGAGTCTCCCCAATACTCTACGCAAATCGATACAAATAAGACTTTTGCTAACTTTATTATTGGACCATCTAATAACATTGCTCACGCCTTCTCTATGGCCGTAGCTAAGGATCCTGGAAAAGCTTACCCTGCCCTCTATATTTTTGGTAATTCTGGACTTGGTAAAACTCACTTAATTCATGCTATCGCCAATGATGTGCAAAGCCGATTTCCTCATATGAGAATTTGCCTAACAAGTGCAAATAGATTTATGAATGAAATGGTTGAAGCTATTAAGAGTAATACTTCTATTGATTTTAGAAAGAAGTACTCTGAAAAAACCGATCTTTTAATTATTGATGATATCCACGAGTTAAAAAATAAAACTACAACGCAAGAGATGTTTTTCCACATTTTCAATGAGCTCATTGATCAAGGAAAACAGCTCGTTTTTACTTCGGATAAAACGCCAAAAGAAATAGATGGATTAGAAGATCGTATCCGTACTCGCCTCTCACAGGCCTTACCAGTGGAGATTCAGCAGCCTGATCTTGAAACAAGAATTGCTATTCTTAAAAAGAAGGCCCTGGAAAAAGATCTCTATCTAGATGATAAGGTGGTTGACCTTATCGCTAAATGTGTCAAAACCAGCGTAAGAGAACTTGAAGGATGTCTGATTAAGCTTCAGGCGGTGACTTCAATTCTTAAAGTAGACATCGACCTAGAAGTAGCAAAAGAGCATTTAAAGCTTAATGAAGAACTGGAGAATCAAAGACACCTCACTATTGAGAGCATCACCAAATCGGTAAGTAATTACTTTAAAATTCCATTGGGAGATGTACGAGGTAAGGCCAAAACAAAAGAAGTCGTTATGGCCCGTCAGATCTCAATGTATCTTGTGAACAAGATGCTTAAGCCTACTCTAAAAGATAATGGTAAGTATTTTAGCGATCGAGACCACTCTACAGTCATTCATGCTATTACCACCATTAGCAACCGCATCAAGACTGATCCACAACTAGCTCAACAGATATTAGAGTTAGAAAAGAACCTATAAATAGAATCATCAACATATCAACGTTGTAAGGCCTTGATAATGAGTAGTCATTGTCAAGGCCTTTATTAATTTTAACTACTCAGATAAACATATCCACGGCCTTTAATGTTAATAACTAGCGATTAACACAAAAGTTTTCCACAATGTGGATAAAAATGTGGATAATCCCTCGGCCTGCGCGGCCAATCAATGAGGCCCATGCAGAGAGTTGGCCTTAGGCCGTGGATAACTCATGAAAAGGCCGTTGATAATCCTAGTAATTTCCACGGCCTACGGGTGGATATACGAATATAAAAATTTGTTTGGCCTTTTTAGACGTGGACATAAATTGGAGAAAAACGATATAACTATTTAAAATTAAAGGAGGTCACTTAAGCTATCCACACTGTCAGCAACCATTATTATATAGTATTAATATATATATAAATATAAGAGTTAAAAGATTTGGACCTATAGGGGCAAGTAACTTGATTAACTGTAGTTCAACAGCTAAAACTGAAGCCCTACTTGAGGAAATTTTATGAAATTAAAAATTCAATCTCACGTCCTACGTGAAGCCATCAATAAGCTACTGACTGTTGTAGACAAAAAGAATTCACGTCCAATTCTGACTAATTGTTTAATTAAAGCGAATCACAATAAACTTGAACTTATTGCAACAGATCTTGAAGTTTCTGCAAAAATTATTCTGGATGCTGATATTGAAGGAGAAGGAAGCTTCTGCATTAACTCTAAAAATATTTCTGATATTTTAAGAGAGTTACCTAATGAAGATTTGTTATTAAGTGTGGATAACAACAACTTATTAAATCTTTCATGTAAAAATATTAATTATTCACTTTTAGTTATTAGTCCTGAAGAGTTTCCTCAACTTTCTTTTCAAAACCAAAGTACTGAATTCAGACTTAAGACTAAACAGATCTCACAAATTATTAATAAAACTTCTCACGCTATTTCAACAGATGAGACAAGACTTTATCTTAACGGTATTTTCCTGCAGTTAACTGATTCTAAATTAAGAGCAGTAGCTATTGATGGTCACCGTTTAGCCCTACTCGATACGAACGAGTTTATCGGCGAGAATAAGTTTTTAATCGACGGAGTTATTATCCCTCGTAAAGGTATTTCAGAATTAAAGAAAATTGCTGAGACCTATCCAGAAGAAGACGTAGCTATTTCACTTGATGATTCATTCATGTTTGTGAATGCACGAGATGAGTACTATCTTTCTGTTCGTCTCATCGCTCGTGAATATCCTAAGTATCAAACTGTTATTCCGGCCAAAACAACAAACAGATTCATTATAGATCGTAACTCAATTCTTAACGCTGTTAAGAGAATTAAAATTATCTCTAATGAAAAAACTAACGGTGTTAAATTAAATATCGCTGATAATGAATTAATTATTTCCACCAATCACCCTTCTCTTGGACAAGCCTCTGAAAAGCTTTCTATTGATTATACTGGCAAACCTACAGAGATTGGTTTCAATGCTAAATACCTCATTGAAACACTATCAGTCTTGAATGAGAGTGATGTGATTTTTGAATTTAATAATGAATTAAGTCCAGTAGTCATTAAGGCTGAAGATCTTCCAGAATTCCTGGGAATCATCATGCCGTTAAAGTTGTAATTGTGGATGAACTGTTGGAAACTTCAAAAATTACAAGCTCAAAACTTTAGGAATTTGGATAATTCCATTTTTAGTTTTGTCGAAGGTATCAACTGTATCTTTGGTAATAATGGGAATGGAAAAACCAATTTACTAGAAGCTGTTTTTTATCTCACTAATAAAAAATCATTCCGTAAAAATACAAGTTTTTCACAAATGATCAACATTGAGGGGGAAGATCCTCAGATCATTATTCAAGCTGTCTTCGGGGATGATAAAAATAATATCACTTCTTACTCTTTACGTGAAAATGAAGGCTCGCAAGAACGATATTGGGACAATCTGCCGGCAAAAGGTAAGACCCCTATTAGCTCGGTTTTCATTAACCCTTTCGATAGCTATCAGTTTCACAACTCTAGTACCTTTAGAAGACAGTGGTTAGATTCACACCTTTCAATGGTCGATAAAGATTACAAAAAAACCTTATCAGCTTTTACCAAGGCCATGCGCTTTCGTAATAGCCTTCTTCCCTTAGGGACAAAATCCCAATTACAGTTAAGGGCCATTGATGAACAAATTGCTGAGCAATCGGCTATCATTACCCAAAAACGGGTGAACTTTACCCAGGAGCTGACTAGCTTCATAACACCATGCTTTTCTCAGATTTTCGCCGAGGAGCACCAACTGGCCCTGGAGCTCGACAGTCTCTTTGTTCATTGGGATGCTCAAAAGATTTATGATTACTATCGTCACCAGGAAAACCATGACTATAAAAGTGGTATTACACAGGTCGGTATTCACCGGGATGATGTAGTTTTTTACTTCGATGGACTTAATGCTTTTGAGTTCTGTTCATTAGGGCAACAGAAGATGGGCTTTTTAAGCTTAATATTTGCCTATATTGAGCTTTTTAGGTACAAATTTAACTCTTATCCCATCGTTCTAATTGACGACGTTTCGGGCGAATTAGATAGCCAGAGATGGAAAAATTTGATCCAATATTTGGAAACAAAAATGTTTCAGGTATTGATTACTACCGCCAATGAAAATTTTGGGAAAGAGTTAGAAAAAATACCTCAATCTAAAAAGTTTTTTATTACTCAAGGAAAGCTCGTTTAACCACGGATAGGAGCATCTTAATGGATCAAACTTCTGATTCTATTTCAAAAGTTAAAGCAGATTACACCGCAGACAAAATTAAAATTCTAGAGGGATTAGAAGCAGTTCGAAAACGCCCTGGTATGTACATTGGAGATACCGGTGCCAGAGGTTTCCACCATTGTGTATATGAAATTGTTGATAATGCTGTGGATGAAGCGCTGGCAGGGTATTGTACTGAAATTCAAATCATTATCCATGTGGATAACTCTTTATCAGTAAAAGATAATGGACGTGGAATCCCTGTTGATATTCACCCTACTGAAGGTATTTCAGCTGCTGAAATTGTTTATACTAAACTCCACGCTGGAGGAAAGTTTAACGAAGATGGTGGAGCTTATAAAGTTTCCGGTGGTCTTCACGGAGTAGGAGCTTCCGTTGTGAACGCTCTTTCAAAGTGGGTACGTCTAGAAATTAAGAAACAAGGGAAAATCCATAGACTAGATTTTGCTCATGGTGAAGCTAAAGAACCTCTGAGAATTATCGGTGAGTGCGATATTAACGATACGGGAACAACTGTCACTTTCAAGTCTGATAACGAGATCTTTGAAGTAACAGAATATTCTTACGAAACACTTGCTACTCGATTCAGAGAAATGGCCTTCTTGAATAAAGGCTTAAAGATTTCTATTACTGATGAAAGAAATGATAAGTCTGAGACCTTCCACTATGAAGGTGGACTTGCAGAATTCGTTCAGTATCTTAACAGAGCAAAAACTCCTATTCATAAAGAGCCAGTTTACTTCTTCCAGTCTCGTGATAATTACGAAGTAGAAGTAGCTATGCAGTGGACTGATGGGTATTCTGAAGTGCTTACTTCTTATGCCAATAACATCAACACTCCTGAGGGTGGGGTTCACGTTTCAGGTTTTAAAACGGCTCTAACTCGTGTTCTCAATAACTACGCAAAAGATAATAACCTTCTTAAAAACGTAAAGATTGCTCTTACCGGAGATGATATGCGTGAAGGTTTAACAGCTATTATTTCTGTTAAACTGACAAACCCGCAATTTGAAGGTCAGACAAAATCAAAACTTGGTAACTCTGAAGTAGAAGGTATCGTAAACTCTCTGGTTGGAGATCGATTTAAGATTTACCTGGAAGAGAATCCAAACGTAGCAAAAACAATTATTAAAAAATCTACAGATGCTGCCGCTGCTCGAGAAGCTGCTCGTCGCGCACGTGAATTGACTCGTAGAAAGACTGCTCTAGATTTTTCAGGTCTTCCTGGAAAAATGGCCGATTGCCAAGAGAAGAACCCAGAGTTATGTGAAATCTACATTGTGGAGGGAGATTCTGCGGGTGGATCTGCGAAGCAAGGACGTGATCGTCGTACGCAAGCCGTACTACCTTTAAAAGGGAAAATCCTTAACGTTGAAAAAGCACGTTATGACAAAATGTTATCAAGTGAAGAAATTAAAATTCTTGTTCAAGCAATGGGAACAGGTATTGGTAAGGATTCATTTGATATTTCCAAACTACGTTATCATAAAATCATTATCATGACTGATGCGGACGTGGATGGAGCTCATATTAGAACTCTTCTTCTTACCCTCTTCTATCGTCAATTCCCTGAGATTTTAGAACGTGGTCACCTTTACATCGCTCAACCACCACTTTTCAAATATAAGAAAGGTAAAAACGAGAAATATCTTAAAGACCAAAAAGAACTTGATAACCACCTAGTGGCAAGTGCGCTTTCTGATGCAGAAGTTAAAGTTGATGGAGAAATTGTTCCTACTGATAAAGTTAAAACTTTTGTGAATAAGTTCAGAAATTACTACGAAGATCTTGAACATTATGACCGTCACTATGATTCGAGTTTTTTAAGAACGATTGTTGAAGACGGTGAATTCGATGCTGCCTTGTTAAAGGATAAGTCACGTATTGAAACCTACATAGCTAAAATTTCAGAACTGTTAAAAACAAATAATTCATCAGAAGAAGCTAAACGCTATGAGATTGAAATTGAAGAAGATGTAAAAAATCTTGCTTATCAATTGAAGGTAAAAGTTACTTCTGCTCTTAAGACAAAGACTTTACGTATTGGAACTAACTTTGCTGATTCAGCGGAATATGCTGATCTTAAAAACCAATACGATGGATTAAAGAGATATCTGGAAAGTGATTTTGAAATTAAATCAGGGAATGCCGTTCATCAGTTTAAGGGAGTTAAGCTTTTCTCTGACCATATCCTAAACGATGCTCGTCAAGGTGCTTATATCCAACGTTATAAGGGTCTTGGAGAGATGAACCCAGAACAACTTTGGGAAACAACAATGAACCCTGAGAACCGCACTCTTCTTCAAGTAAAAGTTGAAGATACTATTGAAGCAGATCAGGTGTTCTCAGTTCTGATGGGTGATCAAGTTGATCCTCGTCGAGAATTTGTTGAAACCAATGCCCTGAATGTTCGTAACCTTGATATTTAATTTTTAAGGAAGAAATAAAATGAGCGAAGATAATAACGAAGTTAACCACGGTCATATTGCTCCTCTACTCATTCAAGATGAAATGAGAAACTGTTACCTCGATTACGCGATGTCGGTAATCGTTGGTCGTGCCCTTCCAGACGTTCGTGACGGGTTTAAGCCGGTTCACAGACGAATTCTGTTTGCGATGCACATGCTTAATAACTATCACAATCGTCCATATCTTAAGTCTGCCCGTGTGGTGGGGGATGTGATCGGTAAATATCACCCACATGGTGACTCTGCTGTATATGGCGCTTTAGTTCGTCTCGCACAAGATTTCTCTATGAGATACCCTATCATCGAAGGACAAGGTAACTTTGGTTCTATTGATGGTGATAGTGCAGCGGCCATGCGTTACACAGAAGCAAGAATGCAAAAACTTGCCAACGACATGCTTGGTGATATCGATAAAGAAACTGTTGATTGGCAAAATAACTATGATGGATCTCTTCAAGAACCTACCCTACTTCCAACTAAGATTCCTAACCTTCTGATCAATGGTTCAGCAGGTATTGCGGTAGGGATGGCAACAAACATTCCTCCACATAATTTAACTGAAGTAATGAATGGTTTAATCGCTCTGTTAGAGAATCCTGATATATCAGTTCATGATTTAATTAAACACATTCCGGGTCCTGACTTCCCTACAGCTGGTGCTATTCATGGTACGGCTGGAATTCAGCAGGCCTACCACACTGGTAAAGGTGTTATTCAGATTCGTGCAAAAGCCGAAATTGAAATTAAAAAGAATGATCGTGAGCAGATCGTTATTACTGAAATTCCTTACCAGGTTAACAAAGCTAAGCTTATTGAAAAAATTGCTGAGCTTGTTACTGAAAAAGCTATTGAAGGAATTTCAGATATTCGCGATGAATCTAGCCGCGAAGGTATTCGTGTTGTCATCGACGTTAAACGTGGTGAGCAAGGGGCAGTTATTCTAAACCGCCTTTATAAGCAAACCCAAATGCAAGTTTCTTTCGGTATCATTTTCCTATCGATCCATAACGGTCAGCCGAAGGTAATGAACCTTAAAGAAATGCTTGAGTGTTTTATTGAACACCGTCGCGAAATTGTTGTTCGTCGTACAACTTATGAACTAAAGAAAGCTCGTGAACGCGCTCATATTTTAGAAGGTCTTAAAATTGCCGTCGAAAATATTGATGAGATCGTAGAACTGGTTAAGAAAGCAGAAGGTCCAGCTCAAGCTAAAGAGCAGTTAATAAGCCGTTTTGCTCTTTCTCCGATTCAAGCACAAGCTGTGCTTGATATGCGTCTACAACGCTTAACAGGTCTAGAGCGTGATAAGATTATTGCTGACTATGAAGCCATCATGAAAGAGATTGCTCGCTTAGAAGGAATTCTAGCAAGCGAAGAACTTATTCGTGGAATCATTCGTGATGAGTTTGTGGAAATCCGTGAAAATTACGGAGATGCTCGTCGTACTGAAATCATCGCTCAAGCTGATGAGATTCAGATGGAAGACCTGATCAAGAACGAAGAAGTTATTGTAACGATCACTCAGAAAGGTTACCTAAAACGTATGGCCATTGATA
The DNA here is from genome assembly GCA_035306925.1 of Bacteriovoracaceae bacterium. GTDB lineage: Bacteria > Bdellovibrionota > Bacteriovoracia > Bacteriovoracales > Bacteriovoracaceae > Peredibacter. Next base: position 8,430 of record DATGND010000237.1, read on the forward strand.
CTTACCGCGCTCAAAAACGTGGTGGTAAAGGTGTAAAAGGTGCTGATCTGGATGATGATTTCTATACTTCAATCTTTACAGCTGATACTCATGATTCACTTATGATTTTCACTGATAAAGGTACAGTGTTCTCTATTAAGGTTTACCAGATTCCTGAAGGTCAAAGAACTTCTAAGGGAAGAAATATCGTGAACATTATCAACGTACCTGCTGGCGAAAAAGTAAAAGAAATTATTACGATGCCGAAGGATCTGGAAAATCACTATATTATCTTTGCTACTCGTCAGGGTATCGTGAAAAAATCGGAACTTTCAGAGTATAAAAACATGAGACAGAATGGTCTTAAAGCTATCAAAGTTGTTGATGGCGATGAGATCCTGGCCGTGCGTATTTCTGATGGTAAAAAAGATGTTCTATTAGCTGCTTCTTCTGGTAAGTCGATTCGTTTCAAAGAAGAAGACTGCCGTGCTCAAGGTCGTGTATCTCAAGGGGTAAAAGGTATTACTCTTGATCAGGGTGAAGAAGTTATCGGAATGGAACTGATTGATGAGAATTCTCAAATTCTGACTATCACTGCTCGTGGATACGGTAAGCGCTCAAGCTCTGAAGAATATCGTGTTCAATCCCGCGGAGGAAAAGGAATTCTTGCTATGAAACTCACTGAAAAAACCGGTGAAATCATGGGAATCCTTCCAGTGACAGATAAAGATGATCTGATGATTATCACTGATAAAGGTCAAGTGATCAGAACTAAGATTGCAGGAATTTCACTACTAGGTCGAAATACTCAAGGTGTACGTCTAATTAATGTTAAACCTGATGAAAAGGTTGTAGCTGTTGAGAAGATAGTTGATCCTGAGGAAGATTCTGATACTGTAGAAACTGATGAAACTCCTGTTCAGTAAACTCATTTTTGTTTTAATGCTTTTTGGGGTGAAGTCCTGTGACTTCACCTCCGCCGTTAACAGAGATATTTTAGCGGCTCAACACTATGTGGATAACCAAGAATTTGCAAAAGCTGTTGAGCTCTATGAAAAAATCCTCAAGCAAAATCCTTCTAAACTAATCAAGACCAAGATTTACTATCAGATTGCAGAAATTAACTACCTCTATCTAGATGAGCAGGTAAAGGCCCTATCCTACTATCAGTACATTATTGATAATGTTGATGACCCTTTATGGCAGGTAAAATCACTAGAGAAAATAGCCGACATTAATTTCTCATTTTCCAGAAATTATCAGCACGCCAAAAAAGCATATGAAGTTTTATTGGAAGTAAAACCGAGATTAAAAAATTTTGATTTCTACGCTTTCCGAGTAGCTGAGTGTTTTTTTGAGATGGGTGATTATGAAAATGCCAGAAAGCATTTCGCTCGTTTCTTAGATCAGCCTAATAATTCATTTCATGTAGAAGCTTATAATCAGATGGGTCTAGTAGAGTTCTATACCAGAAACTGGGATAAGGCCGTTGATTATTGGATGGAATATCTTAAGCGTGAAACGCAAAAAGATAAGATCGTGAAAGTAAAATTCATGATCGCTAATGCTTATGAATCAAATGAGAAGCTAAAAGAAGCCTACAATATCTATTACTCACTTTTACCAAGTTACCCCAACCCTGAAGTGCTTCGCGAACGTCTCCGCTCTCTTTACGCAAGAAGAGTGGCAAGAAAAAGATGAACCAGGACAAAAATCTAAGAAAATTTTTTATAGTTATGGGTTTGGCGGTGGGACTTCCTTCAACTATTGTAGGATTATTTTTTGTCTTGTATCAACTTGTGCAAAATAATGTTATAGGTTGGAACACTCTACTTATAGTTTTGTTAATCGTTGTGAGTTATATGCTCGGTTTGATGGTGAAAAATGTCTTGGGCCCAAAGAATAAATAGTAAAATTTATGTACTCGGTACCGTCATTAACTTGGGTTTTGCCTGGTATTTTTCCGGTTCTGAACTTGATGTTTATGGCTGGCTGGCCCTGCTTATTGTCACCACTGCTTTAAGCCATTTTTTTAATATTCGTGGGATGAACAGGCTAATTGCCCAGAGAGTCGAACGAAAACAAAGTCTTGGGGGAAGCCAGATGCTTGGCTATTTTGCCCTGAAACTGGTTTTATTAATCATAGGCTTAGTTTGTTTAATGGTATTTATTCCTAGCAAGGTACCACAGGGGCTCATCCTGTATATTTTTCAATTGATAATCCTTGCCTTAAGTATTAAAAACATTGGGAAGTATTTCAAAAAAGGTTCTACATCATGATGCGGTTATTTACGCTTGCTCTGAGCTTGATTGCTCCTACTGCGGCTTTTGCTGCTGGTTATACCTTTATTGGTTCTATTGCTGACCAAGTAGGTGTACAACAGCACATTATCACTTTCGGATTTGTCAGCACGCTCTTCGTGATTGCGGGCTTAATGTATAGAGCGAAGGTTTCTGCTACAAAAAACCCAATTATCCCTGATATGGGAATTACTTTCAGAAACATTTTCGAAGCAATGGGACAGTTCATTTACAACCTTGCTAAGAACATTATGGGTGAAGAAGCAACCAAGAAGTACTACACAGTGATCATGTTCTTCTTTACACTTATTTTCGCCAATAACTGTATTGGACTTATACCTGGTTTTTTACCTCCAACAGATAACTTCAACACGACTCTTGCTCTTGGTACTTTCGTATTCATTTACTACAACTACCAAGGTATTCGTGCTCAAGGTCTTTGGGGACATATTAAGCACTTCATGGGACCTGTTTGGTACCTAGCTGTTCTTATTCTTCCAATTGAGTTGATCTCTCACGGTGTACGCCCACTTTCTCTTGGACTACGTCTTAAAGGGAATATGGAAGGGGATCACCTTGTATTATCGATCTTCTCTGGATTAATTCCATACATTGTACCAATTCCGTTCTACATTATTGGTCTCTTTGTATGTTTTATGCAGGCATTTGTATTTACCCTGTTGACTATGGTTTATATTAGCTTAGCTACTGCTCATCACGATCATGATGAGGAGCACGCTCACTAATCCGAGCTATAGGAAACAGTTAACTTTAACCCTTTTTAAAGGAAGGAAAATTTTATGGAACTTAATGCTGTACTAGGTCTTGCTGCTGCTTTCACAATCACTTTCTCTGCTATCGGTGGTGCTTATGCTCAAGGTAAAGCTGCTTCTGTAGCTCTTGAAGGTATTGCTCGTAACCCAGCTGCTGCTGACAAACTATTTACTCCAATGATTATTGCTCTTGCTCTAATCGAGTCTCTAGTTATTTACGCATTCGTTATCGCGTTCTTAATTAAGCCAGCTATCTAATTTAGATAAGAAAATAGGCCCTCTTACGAGGGCCTTTTTTTATAACGGAAAGTTAAAATCACTCTTCTCTTTTTTCACAAACTTATTTCTATTCTTCATTAATTTTGAATAAAAGTTAAAGCCATAATAATCGAGCAATTTATCAGATCTCTCTTCAATGAGACTGTCATAGAGTTCGGTAATGACCCTTGTTTTCTTGGTACTAGGATCAGTCTCAGAGTATAGTTCCTGATAATTCTTTGTCCCTTTTTCTAGGTTTTTATCTATCTGCTTTAAACTTTCCAGGTAGAAATCAATGTTTTCTGTCATCCCCTCTTTCACAAAAATCTTTTCAACACTATCGAGGTATTTAGAATAAAGTTTTTTGTAATCACGATCATCAACTTGGGAATTTTCTTTTTTCCAATAAGAAACAAAGTTTGAAACTTTTTGATCAGCAAACTCTCGATTCTTTTTCGCTTTATAGGAAGAGCAAGAAAATAGTAATAAGAGAATGAGAAGTTTAAGCATAGTGCCCCCTTAAGCAACAAAGTACTCATTTAAGAGGATTGCACTGTGTGCTAGCAAGTCGCAGAGAGCGAATCAAGACTTCTTTAATAACTTATTAAGGAATTGTCCCGTATAGGAACCTTTGACTTTAGCAACATCTTCAGGAGTGCCTTCGGCCATCAATTGTCCTCCATGTTCGCCACCTTCTGGTCCCAGATCAATAACCCAATCACTGGTTTTTATAACATCTAGATTATGCTCAATAACTAAAAGTGAATTTCCTTGGTCTACTAAAGTGTTAAGGGCCTTGAGAAGAAGTTTAATATCTTCAAAATGAAGACCGGTTGTTGGTTCATCTAGAACATAAAGAGTATGTCCTTTAGTTTTTTTTGACAGTTCTCGTGAAAGTTTTAAGCGTTGGGCTTCTCCACCGGAAAGGGTGGTAGCAGGTTGACCGAGTTTAATGTAGCCAAGACCTACAGAATTAAGAACGTTTAATGCACGAGAGACTTTTGGATGATTCTCAAAGAAAGTAGCAGCTTCTTCGATACTCATGTTCAAAACGTCAGCAATGGATTTACCTCTATAGAGTACCGATAAAGTTTCATTATTATACCTACTCCCTTTGCACTCAGAGCAAGTTACAAAGACATCTGGTAGAAAATGCATTTCAATTTTAAGGACACCATTTCCTTCACAGGCTTCACATCTTCCACCCTTCACATTAAAAGAAAATCTTCCAGGTTTATAGCCTCGCATTTTGGCTTCATTAGTTTGAGAGAAGATGGTGCGGATACTATCAAAGAGACCAGTATAGGTAGCAGGGTTGGAGTGAGGGGTGCGACCAATGGGTGACTGATCAAGTTCAATGACCGATTGAATTTGATCAATGCCCTTAATGGAATGGTAGTTATTGGCATAAGACTTTTTAAAACGGCCTAAGTGATTTTTAACCGCTGGTAAGAGAACCTTGTGCACAAGTGTGGATTTACCTGATCCGGATACACCCGTGATACAAACAAGTCCTCCTAAAGGAAATGAAACTGTGAGGTCTTTTAAATTATTTTCACAGGCCTTATTGATCGTAATAGCAGTAGTAAGTTTTCTTCGATTTTCGGGAACAGAGATTTTTTTCTTTCCAGCTAGATAAGCTCCGGTAAGAGAAGATTTATTTTTTGCCACTTCTTCAGGAGTTCCTGTGGCCACTACCTCTCCCCCATGAATCCCTGCTGCTGGCCCCATATCAATAAGGTAGTCGCATGCTCTCATTGTATCTTCATCATGCTCAACTACCAGGACTGTATTTCCGATATTCTTTAAATCAATAAGGGTTTGAATAAGTCTTTCGTTATCTCTTTGATGAAGTCCAATACTTGGTTCATCCAGTACATAAAGAACGCCAGAGAGGGCAGAACCAATTTGTGTTGCCAGGCGAATTCTTTGAGATTCACCACCTGAAAGAGTCATAGCATCTCTATTTAAAGATAAATAACTCAAGCCCACATTATTTAGAAATCTTAAACGATCCCTGATTTCTTTTAAGACCTTTTGAGCAATGATGGCTTCATTACCTGAGAAAGTTAAAGTTTCAAAAAACTGTGCTGCTTTTTCAATGGAAAGACGTGAAACATCCATAATGCTTTTATCTGCAATAGTTACAGCTCGAGCAAAAGCATTAAGTTTATCTCCCTCGCATTCAGAGCATGTGGTGATCTGCATGTATTCTTCCAGATCAGCTCTGACTTTCTCTGACTCAGAATCATTATACTTACGCTCTAACCAAGGAATTATTCCAGGAAACTCTTTCTTGAAATTCCACGATGAATTTTCAGATTCAAATTTATAGCTATAGATCTTATCGCTTCCTTCAAAAAGAATTTTTTGTTGTGACTTGCTTAATTCTTTAAAAGGAACATTGAGTTTTATTTTTTCAGCTTTTGCCACAGCACTAGACATCTGAAGAAGAAATGAGTTCTTAGTCAAAAGAGGAATGGCACCTTCTTCAAGACTGAGATTAGCATCCAACACAATTTGATTTCTATTAAACTGTCTTAGAACCCCTAGTCCATTACACTTAGGACAGGCCCCTATGGGTGAGTTAAAAGAAAAGAGTCTGGGCTCTAGATCAGGATAACTTTTATTAGTGGCAAATGAGTAATTATGTTCTGAGAAAAAATGTTCTTCCTCATCGGCCAGAACAATTAAATAACCATTGGAAAGTTTTAATGCATGTTCAATAGAATCAGTTAGTCGAGATTCACTACCTTCTTTAAGAACTAAGCGATCAATTACAACATCAATATTGTTAAACTTTGATTTATTAATATTGATGTTTTCATCTAAAGTGATGATTTCACCATTTAATCTAATTCTTAAAAATCCCAGACTCATGAACTTAGCTAGCTCTTCTTTATGCTCACCTTTTTTATTTTTGATAACAGGTGAAAGAATTTGCAGTTTAGTTCCCGGTTTGAATTTCTTTACTGCTTCAACAATTTGTTGAGGAGACTGTTTGGAAACACGTTCCCCACTTTCCGGGCAATGAGCAACACCTAAGCGAGCATATAAGAGTCGAAGATAATCATAAATTTCAGTAATTGTTCCGACGGTTGAACGAGGGTTTTTAGTCGTCGATTTTTGATCGATAGCAATGGAAGGAGAAAGTCCGGTAATACTTTCAACTTCAGGGGCTTCCATTTGCCCGATAAACTGACGGGCATAACTGGAAAGAGATTCAATATAACGACGTTGTCCTTCGGCGTAGATGGTGTCAAAGGCCAGAGATGATTTACCTGAACCGGATGGTCCGGTGATGACAGTAAAAGAGTGTCTTGGAATAGAGACATCAATATTTTTAAGATTGTGAACTCGTGCTTTGCTGACTCGAATTTCGTCCATAAACTGACTCCAATAATTTTAAAGCTTCCGTTAGTGCATAAGCACAGCCACGATAATCAGCTTTATTTTGGCCAAAAAGGGCGAATGATGTTCCATGGTCTGGACTAAAGCGCGGGTAATCAAGACCTAATGTAATATTAGCACCAATAAAGCCCTGTAGCCCTTTAAATATCCCCAGACCCTGATCATGGTATGGGAAAACGAGAATATCATTCACTGACTTTTGTGACAGGAGCATTGTATCACCAGGAATAGGGCCATGGAGAGGAAATTTAACCTGAGATTTAAGCTTTTTTAAAGCCGCTCTGATCTTATTATCTTCATTTCCAATCAAACCTTCTTCACCAGCATGGGGATTAATTCCTGCTACTAACATTTGAGCGATAGGCCAGTGCCATTGTTGAAGTTGCTTTATAGCATTTTGAATTCTCTCAATGATTATTTCTTCACTTAATAAAGGAACTTCTCTCAAAGGAATATGGTCAGAAAGTAAAAGGACTTTAAGATCATTTGATAAAAAGAACATGCCTAACTCTGGAAGTTGATAAAAACTTCGAAAATATTCCGTATGGCCAGAAAAGCCAGGAAACTGATCTTTGGAGGTTGGTAAGGTGAATAGAATATGTCTTCCTTGTTCACACAGTTCCATCCCCTTTTTAATGGCAGTAAAGCTTTCTGAGTGCTCAACTTGATTTAACCAAAGGACCGAGATTTTCCGGTGAGAAACTTCAATATGCTCATTATTGATTTGATAGGGGACGTTTAGACTTTTAAGAGTAGCTTCGACGCTAGCTCGATAGGCGATAAGTTGAGTTTGCTTTGCAAGCACGGAGTTTGAGACAAGAATTGATTTAAAAAAGACTTCTAAACCAATGCCCCTCTCGTGCCCTTGAGTGACGATAATCATAATTAAAGATATTTAATGTAGTAATTAGAAAACTCTCTCTGAAACCAGTTTTCAGAAGCAGCTTGACCCTTCTTCATAAAAATTTCTTGCTGAATCTGATCTTTCATTCTTAGGCAATGTTGAGATTCAACCAGATCTTTTTTATGAACGTAAAAAGAATGCCAGTAACCACCAAGAAGAATAGGTTTAGAGAATGACCCCTCAGGAGTTTCTTTAAGAACTTTAACTAATTCAGGGGAAAGTCCCTCTTCACGAAGATTATCAAGCTGATTTGTTTCAAGGTCTTTGAACTCTTCTGGAAGTTTTCCAGTGAGTTGATAGTCTCTTAAAGTTGCTAGAAATTTTGAACTATTTTTCTCAATGAGTTTTGATTCAGCTAAATAAAAATCCGTCAAAGAATATTTAAAACTTAAAGCAGCATTTGATGAGTTCTTTTTATAGAATTCATTTTTAATTTCTTGCTCAGTGACAGAAACCAGAGGCGAGATAATTCGAGAAGCAAAAATATTGTACTCCATCGTTTCTCTGATGATTTCAAAATATTCTTCAAAAGTGAGGTCTTTAGATTTTAGAAAAGCTAAGAGATCGTTCCTCGTTAATCCTAGGCGCTGCTCAGTTGCGCGAATGCGAGACTCCACAGCATCATCATTAATGACATAACCTTGTGCGGTTAGCTTATCTCGAATAATAAAGGCCTTGATGATGACATCAATAAGGTCTTTTTGCTGATAAGTTTTTTTATCATAAATAATAGGAGAAACTTCAGCTCTTGCTTCAAGAGTTGAACTCATTCTTTGAATTTCAGATAGGGAAATAACCTGGCTATTGATGACCGCGACGATTTTATCAAGAAGTTTAGGTTTTGAATCTTGGGCCCAAGAAAAAAGCGGGCCCAAGGTCATTAGCAGGATTAAAAATTTCACTTAGTCTCTTAAAAGTTTTTTAAATTAGTTTTAATGTTCGCACCTTTTTCGAGTTTTGCAAAATAGCTCTCGATAAGGGCGTCTCTTTTAATATCGTAAATAATTTTCTTATACAAGTTTTTGTCGATTTGATCAAACGACTTTACGCCCAATACGCGGATGATGTGATATCCCATCTGCGTTCTAACTGGTTCAGAAATAAAACCAACTTTTTTACCTTTAATAGCTTCGTAATACTCTGGTGCTAGACGTGTTGGTGGTTGAAACCCTAGATCTCCGCCAACTGGGGCCTGACTGGTTTGAGAAAATTTATTGGCAAGCTTGGCAAAATCATCAGGGTTTTTCTTAAGGAGAGAATAGATCTCCATACTTTGCTCATAAGCGGCTTTAACCTCTTCAGGAGTTGGTTCAACACGCAGACGATAAAGAATATGAGCAGTACGATACTCTTGATTCTCATTGTAATAATTTTTTAAATCCTCATCAGTAACTTGAATCTTTTTAAATTCGTTTTCAAGATCTTTTGAGATTTGAGCGTGAAAGAGAATGTCTTCTTGCTTAGCAATGACTTCTGGATCTTTATCTAAACCAGTCTTCTTAGCTCTCTGAATAGTAAGCTCTCTATTAATAAGGTCACGTAATGAAACCTCTTTATCAATTTTACGAGTACCAACAAATTTCAAATTTTGAAGGTGGTATTCTTCGAATTGTTTTTTAGTGATGTTCTTACCATTAACGGTGGCAACAACTTGATCTTGAGCGATTGCTGGAATTGCCATCATGGCGGCTAAGACTACAATTGAAATAGTTTTCATACACATCCCTGGTTTTGAAAATATCATCTAATAAAAACATTAACATGCACCTATTTGCCCTGCAATATGTTTAGAGAATTCCCATAACATTTGCGAATCAACCGTCTCTTTAAACATACATGTAATAGAAGTATCGGGGTTGAGCTTGTAAAATTTAGGCTGTTTCATAAAGAAACTAAGGATTTGGTCTCGTAGTTGAGTATCGTGATTAAGTATCTCTTCATCGAAGAAGATCACAATCTGAGAGCCGGCAATTTTGACCAGTCTGATTCCTAAAGGTTGAAAATTCAAGCGAGAACGCAAGATATTGTACAGAGCTTCCAGTTCTTTAGGGGTCATGCCAAAGGCATCTGTGATTTCACTGATGATTTCTTCCAGGCGGTTAAGATCCTGACAATTTGATAAACGCTTATAGTATTTCAATCTAAGAGCGTGATCAGTGATATAGGAGTTAGGAATGTAAGCCGAAAAAGAAGCTTGAATTTCAATATTCTTAACAGAGACTTTTTGTTCCCCTCGAAGTTCTAAAATCGCTTCTTGTAGAAGATCCATATAGTATTCAAGACCAATGGATTCTATGTGACCAGATTGTTCAGCTCCTAAGATATCCCCTGCTCCACGAATTTCCATATCACTAGAAGCTAGAGCAAAACCTGAACCCATATCTGCATAAGTCTGTAGCGCATGCAGGCGTCGTTGGGCAACTTCAGAAAGAATGCGATTATCAGGGATCATAAAATAAGCATAAGCTTTTCTGTCACTTCGACCGATTCGTCCTCTTAATTGATGAAGCTGGGCAAGTCCATAAGTATCAGCTCGATCAATGATCATGGTATTAGCATTGGGAACATCGATTCCGGATTCCACAATAGTTGTGGCAAGAAGGATATCCGTCTTATGTTCATAAAAATCATTAATATTTTTTTCGATATCTCTTTCACTCATTTGTCCATGAGTGACAGAAATGCGGGCATTAGGAACCAGTTTTTTTAGATAAAGGAGATGTTCTTCAATGTCATGAACTCTGTTGTGTATATAATAGACTTGCCCTCCACGGGCGAGCTCTTTTTCAATTGCCGTTTTTAAAGTGAGATCATCTTCTTTAATAATATAAGTTTTAATGGATTGGCGTCTTGGAGGTGCTGTTTGAATTAAAGAGAGATCTCTAATGCCTAAAAAAGATAATTGTAATGTTCTGGGAATAGGAGTTGCTGTCATAGTCAGAACATCAACACCTGATTTCATCGTTTTAATTTTTTCTTTATGAGCTACTCCGAATCGATGTTCCTCATCAATGATAAGTAAACCTAAGTCATGATATTTTACATTTTCTGAAAGTACGGCATGAGTACCGATGAGAATATCAACTCGCCCTTCACTTACATCTATTAAAGTTTTCTGTTTTTGTTTTGGAGTTTTAAAACGAGAAATGAAATCGATATTAACAGGAAAGTTAGCAAAACGTTTTTTAAAAGAATGATAATGTTGAAGGGCCAGAACAGTTGTTGGAACGAGGACGACTGTTTGCTTTTTATCAAGAACAGCTTTCATTGCCGCACGCATAGCTACTTCTGTTTTACCAAATCCCACATCACCACAGACTAAGCGGTCCATAGGATGTTGTTTCTGCATATCTTCTAGAACATCATAGATAGCTTTTTCCTGATCAGGAGTTTCCTCAAAAGGAAATGATAACTCGAACTCTTTATAAAGATGATCTGGAGGAGAAAATGGATAACCTCCAGCAAGTTTTCTTTGGGCTTGAAGTTTTAAAAGATCAAAGGCAAGTTTCTTAACGGAGTTTCGCGCCTTGGCCTTAAGTTCATTAAACTTCTTTGATTTTAAAGAAGCGACTTTTAAACCACTAGAAGCATCTGCATGTTTTTGAACTAGGTTTAACTTATAAACAGGAACATAAACTTTATCATTCCCTTCGTAGTGAATGACGAGATAATCGTTTTGTTGTTCAGCTGCTGTAATTGTTTCAAGCCCCTGATAAATTCCTACTCCATAATCACGATGAATGACATAATCACCAATTTTGAGTGTGGCTATTTGTTCAGCAAATAAATCTTTATCAGTGCTGGTAACTTTCTTTGTCTTCTTCTGTTTAACTGCAAAGAAATCCGATTCAGATAGAATAAAAATATTTTCGTTCCGATAGTAAAGTCCTTCTTCCAGGCGACCTTTGATATAATGAACTCGCTCCCCTAGTTCCTGAAACTTATTTTCATTGAGAAGATACTCTAACTCTTGTCGCGAATTTTCATTTTTATAAATGACGATTAAGTGTCCATCGTGTTGCAAATCTTTTTTGAGAATTTTTAAAGCAAGTTTAATGTACTCAAACTTATTATCAGGAATCTCCCCCAATAATTTCATCTTGGTTTTAAGATGAGTCACTAGATTTTCAAGAGAGAGATTTAGCTCCTGTCCTAACTTTTCATCTAGGTCGATTTGAATATCGAGTGGTTCAATGATGAGAGTTTTAGCTTGGTGTGGAGGAAGTTCTTTATGATAAAAATTCTCCGGAGCAGGAAGAATGTTTGAACTGTCATGGTCATCTTTAATAATTTCAAAATCCTCAACGAGGTTAGCCCAGAAGAGTTCAAAATTTTTAAGTCCTACTTCATAGTTAATGAACGTTAAAAAGGAATCTTTATTAACATAATCAATGAGAGCTTTAGGTTCTTTAAAAAAGAGCGGAACAAACGCTGGATAGTTTTCAAAAAGTTGCCCTTCACCCAAACTTCTAAAAATCATTTTTCTAGCTTCATATTTATTTTTAAAAGCTGGCTGAAATTGAGGAATATTTTCCCTTAAGTTAGTACTGTATTCGTCCTGAGCAAGGTACCCAGGACTTGGAAGCAATGCTACCGAAGAGTAAGATTTATCTTTATTGGTTTTTTGTGTTTCAAGATCAATTTCAAAAATGTGCTCAATCAAATCATCAAAGTAATGAAGCCTGATAGGTGGATGAGAGATGGGATAGATATCGAAAATCTCCCCTTTTCTAGAAAAAGTACCAGGTTCTTCAACGGTCGAACTTGAGTGGTAACCAAGTTCAGTCAGCTTCTTAGCAAGGTCTAGGGGGGAAATAATATCTTCTACTTTGAGCTCGAAGAGATGTTTTTCTAAAAAATTTTTATCAACACCTAATAAAAGAAGGCCATCCCAAGTGGTGATAATAGTCGATGCGGAATTCTTTTTGAGTTGATGAAGACATGACCACTGCGTCAAAAGAACTTGTTCGCTACTCAGTATGGATGAATAAAGAGAGTGATTATGCCCTGGGTAAAAATAAGTATTCTTGAGATGCTTTAGAGTTTCAAAAATATTCTCAGCTTCATCTTGATCAGAGCATACAATAAAATGATTCCGGTCGAGCAGTAAGTCATTAAAATAACTACCTAAAAGAAGACTCCATTGTTGAGGAGTGATTCCTTTAATGGCCAATGGGCCCTCTTGCTCTTTCCAGTATTTAATTTTTTGATTAATACCACTGAATAAATTCACAAATTACCTGATAAATTATGTTTAGTTTTTGTCTCTCAAAATAGGCTTCTTAAGAGAATACAGCGATAGTTTTAAAATTACTTCCCTATTTTCAACATCTTTTGTATCTTAAAACTACTTTTTTGAGACCTTAATGCAGTGGAGATTTCCATGACACCAGCTTCTTTTGATGGCTTGATGCCAATCGTTATTCTAATGGCAATTGCCGTAGCACTTTTTTTGGGGGGACATTTTCTTTCAGTTTATCTCTCACCAAAGAAACCTTCTCACTTAAAATCGACTCCTTATGAGTGCGGTGAAGAACCTGTTGGAACGGCCTGGTCCATGTTCAATATCCGGTTCTATGTTGTGGGATTAATCTTCATTATCTTCGATGTTGAGTCAGTATTAATGTTCCCTGTTGCTGCCATCTTTAAAGAAATGAATGAGATGGGCGAAGGCGGATATGTACTTATCGTTTTCTTGAGTTTTGTTTCTATCCTTCTTGAGGGCATCGCCTACTGTTGGAAAAAAGGAGACCTTGATTGGGTTAAGTCTTACCAAATATCTGCTAATAAAGGGAAAAAATAAGGTCAGGCCATGAATCAAACTATAGTTAGCTATCTTTCAAAGTACGAGTTTTACAAAACACTTCTTGATTTATTTGGTGGAAATGAAAGCCTTTTAGCCTTCGTTATCTACTTAATCGCAGCACTGGTTGTTATTCTTGTATGTGCAACCATCGGTGGTTTTGGAACATACGCTGAACGTAAAATTTCAGCTGACCTTCAAGCACGTATGGGACCAAACAGAGTAGGTCCATATGGTCTATTACAGGTCCTTGCTGACGGTATTAAGATGATCACTAAAGAAGACATTATGCCGTTTGCTGCTGATAAATTTCTTTTTTACCTAGCTCCACTTCTGGCCCTAGTCGGTGTTTTTGCCACTCTAGCTGTTGTGCCATGGTCTTCAGGCTTTGCCTTAACTGATCTGAACGTAGGTGTTTTCTACTTAATCGCTATCTCATCTCTCGTAGGTTTAGGTATTTTCCTTGGGGGTTATGCTTCTAACTCTAAGTGGTCAATGCTCGGGGGGATGCGTGGTGCTTCTCAAATTATTTCTTATGAAATTCCAGTGACTCTTTCTGTTCTTGCTATCGTATTAATGGCCGGTGGAATGAGCTTTGGAACAATTGTGGGTCAACAAAAAGGTCTTCCGTTCAACTGGTACCTTTTCCACAACCCTTTTACTTTCATCGGTTTCTTTGTGTATTTCACTGGTGCTCTAGCTGAAACAAACCGTGCTCCATTTGACCTTCCAGAAGCTGAGTCCGAGCTTGTTTCTGGTTATCATACTGAGTACACAGGTATGCGTTTTGGTTTCTTCGCTCTTGCTGAGTACATTGAGATTTTCGTTGTCTGTGGTGTTGCTGCAGCTCTTTTCCTAGGTGGATCGAACCTTCCTATCAATATAAACATTGATATCCTTCCACTTCAGTTTGTTGAAATCATTATCTTTATTACAAAAACTCTTCTTCTCTATTACGTAGTTATTTGGATTCGTTGGACTCTTCCTCGTCTGAGAGTAGACCAACTAATGTCAATCTGCTGGAAGTATCTAACTCCGATCGCTATCTTCAACCTCGTTGGCTGTGCAATTTGGATGGTGGCATTCAATGGTAGATCTCTAGCCGATCTTATTATCGGACATTAAGGAAGGATTATATGTTTGTTCAAATTTTATTCGGACTATCAGCTCTCTTGACAATAAGTTGTGTGATTGGAGTTGTTGCTACCAGAAACATCATGCACTCGTGTGTGTTCTTACTAGGAACTCTTCTTGGTGTAGCTGGGCTTTACGCCACTCTAGGAGCCGACTTCGTAGCTGTTACTCAAATCATGGTTTACGTTGGTGGTGTTGTTATCCTTATGCTCTTCGCAGTAATGCTTACTGGTGGTAAGGATTTCGTATCAAAAGCTCAAAACTTGCTAGGTCTTGCCCCTACTATGGGTAACAAGTGGACCTACTCTCTTGCAGGTCTTGTAGCTTTAGTTTTCGTTCTAACTAATGTAAAACTTCTATCAAACATTATAACAGATGCAGGACCAAAAACTTTTGGTAACGAGATGCCATCAACTGTTTCTCAGTTAGGTCATCTCCTTGTTAAAGATCATGTCCTTGCTTTCGAACTATCCTCAGTGCTTTTACTTGGGGCCCTGGTTGGAGCAGCGATAATTGCTCGTCCAAAGAAAAAGCAATAGGAAGGAAAATATGATTAGTTTAGCTTCATATCTCGTCATTTCTCTTATTCTCTTCGTTGCCGGTATTACGGTGATGGTCGCCAGAAAAAACTTGGTAGCTATTCTTCTGGGAGTAGAGTTGGTTTTAAACGCAGCCGCGCTTAACTTCGTTGCTTACTCTCGCTATTTAGCTAACAACCTCGATGGTCATATTTTTAGCTTATTTATTATTGTCATTGCAGCTTCAGAGGCTGCTGTTGGTTTAGCTATCGTGATTCGTTTCTTCCAAATCAAAGATACAATCCACGTAGATGAAGCCACACAGTTAAGAAATTAAGGGTTACTCATGGAATACAGTGTTGGAAGTATCGCTCCTATTTTCCTTGCCCCTGTCTTAGCATTTGTTATTAATGCTTTCTTCGGAAGAAGACTTCCAAGAAATGGAGACTGGGTCGCAGTCCTGGGTGTATTTATCTCATTCATCTTCTCCGCCAGAATTTTTGGAGATTTTGTTTTTGGTAAGTTCGCAACTGATTACTACATCCACAAGACTTTCACTTGGCTTGATTTGTCCTATATGGATCAAGTTTGGAAGTTTGACCTTGGTATCTATATAGATAACATGGCCGCTATCATGCTTCTGATGGTGTCCGGAGTAGCTACTCTTATTCACCTTTTCTCTACTTGGTACATGGATCACGATCCTCGCCACGGTAGATTTTTTACTTTCCTTCCTCTCTTTACATCAGCAATGCTTGGCCTTGTTCTATCTGACAACCTACTTGCTCTTTTCATGTTCTGGGAGGTTATGGGTTTCTGTTCTTACTCTCTTATTGGTATTTACTACGAAAAAGAGGAAGCCGGAGACGCATCAATCAAAGCTTTCATGACTACAAGAGTGGGAGATGTCTTCCTTCTTCTAGGAATTGTAGCTATCTACATGGTTATCGGATCTGTTACTTACACTGATATCTATGCTGCTATTGCTGAAGGTAAGTTTGCTGGACAATCTGTTCTTGGAATTGGTCTTGCAACTTTCACAGGATTCTGTTTATTCCTAGGTGCTATGGGTAAATCGGCTCAGTTCCCTCTTCACGTTTGGTTACCAGATGCGATGATGGGTCCAACTCCTGGTTCTGCTCTTATCCACGCTGCTACCATGGTTGCTGCCGGGGTTTACTTATCACTTCGTATGTATCCATTAATGGTTGCTGGGGATCTAACAGCTTTCATCGCCATTATTGGAGCTATCACTGCTTTCGGTGCAGCTACTATCGCTCTTGTTCAAACCGATATTAAAGCAGTTCTTGCTTTCTCAACAATTTCTCAGCTTGGTTATATGATGATCGGAGTTGGTGTTGGTTCATACAACGCGGCTTTCATGCATCTTATTACTCACGCTGTATTTAAAGCATGTTTATTCTTGTCTGCTGGTTCTGTGATCCACTCGATTCATGAGCAACAGATGCCAAAAATGGGTGGTCTTCGTAAGAAGCTTCCATACACATTCATTGCTATGTTCTGTTGTTCACTGGCCATCGCTGGTGTGCCTTTCTTCTCAGGTTTCGTTTCAAAAGATAGAATCCTGGGAGATGCGCTTTATTGGGGCTTCATGGCCGGACAAAATCCAATGCTTGCGATCGTTCCAATTCTTGGATTTGCAGGGGCTTTCCTTACTGCATTCTATATGTTCAGAATGATTTTCTTAACATTCTTTGGAACTCCTCGTGATCAACATATTTATGATCATGCTCACCAAGAACATTTAAGCTTTACATCAAACGTTCCACTTTTAATCCTGACTGTTTTCACATTAGGGTTCTGGTATGCCGGATCTCTTACTGGTCAAGGTATTGTGAATGTTATGGGTGCTAAAACTGAATGGTTTAAAATTCTTGTTGAAGCTCCACAGGTTGAAAAGTTTGTTGGAAGTGAAGCGAAGAAAACTCCATTTATTGAGCCAACTACGTATACAGAGACTCTTCCTGTAGCCGTACTCGACGGACAAACTGGTTACGCTGGTCCAAACCCAGATGAACACAAAATTCATAGTGCTCACGTAATAGGTGCTGTTGCTTCTATTATTATTGCACTAACTGGTATCTTCTTAGCATTCCTTATGTATGTAAAAGGTGCTATTAAACCACTAGCTCCAAAATTCCCTGGCTATGTGAGAACACTTCAAAACCGTTACTACTTTGATAAGGTCTATCAGGATATTGTCATTAAGAAGGGTTTATTGGGACTCAACCGCCTTCTTGCCTGGTTTGATATGGGTATCTACGATAGATTTGCCGTTGATGGTTGGGCCAAAGTCAATCGTGTGTTATTCAGGATTGCGAAGTGGTTTGATAATGTTGTCATCGATGCTGTAGGTGTTGATGGAGCAGGTGTTGCTGTTAATTTATTCAACTTGGTACTTCGAATTGTTCAGTCTGGTAAAATTCAATTCTATTTCATCATGCTGATAGTAGTACTTTGTAGTTATATTTGGACTTTAAATTTTTAGTAGTTTCTTTATAGAGAGAGGTTCGTCGTGAACGGAATACTGAACTGGATTTTATGGATGCCGATTATTGGGATGGTAGCTGTGCTATTAACCCCAAAGGCAAAAGAAAATGTTATTCGCATGATTTCACTAGTAAATACTGCGATTACTTTAGTTTTATCGGTAATTCTTATTTGAATTTCGATAATTCGACTGCTGATATGCAGTTTGTGGTGAAAATCCCTTGGATTGAACACTTCCATATCAATTACTATTTAGGAATTGATGGAATCACCATGCTGATGACATTCCTCAATGCTCTTCTTTTCTTCATCTGTACCCTTTCTTCGTGGACAGTTGATAAGAGTGTTAAGGCATACTTCGCATTACTTCTAATGCTTCAATCAACAGTTTTCGGTGTTTTCTTCGCACTCGACTTCTTCCTATTCTATGTTTACTGGGAAGTTATGCTTATTCCTATGTTCTTCCTCATCGGTATCTGGGGTGGAGAGAACAGAGAATACGCCGCTGTTAAATTCTTCCTATATACATTCTTCGGATCAATTTTCATGCTCGTAGGTATCGTTGCTCTTTACTACGCTACTGGAAAAGGTCCTGAATCATTTAGTATCCTAGCTCTTCAAGGTGGACGCTTTGTTAACGAAGTAGTGAACATCTTCGGATATGAGATTTCTTTTGAGAAAATTTTCTTCTGGTTTATGTTCCTAGGTTTTGCCATTAAGGTTCCAGTATTTCCGTTCCATACATGGCTTCCACACGCTCACGTACAAGCGCCTACAGCAGTGTCTGTAATCCTTGCAGGTGTTCTACTAAAAATGGGTACATACGGTTTCCTAAGAATCGCATTCCCAATCTTCCCAGCAGCTGCTGTTGAGTACTCTACTCTAATCGCAGTTCTTGGACTTATCTCTGTTCTCTATGGTGCATTCTGTGCGATGGCCCAGGATGACGTGAAGAAACTTATTGCTTATTCGTCAGTATCTCACATGGGATTTGTGATGCTTGGTATTTCTGCCATGACAACTCAAGGTGTGAATGGTGCTGTTCTTCAGATGTTCAACCACGGTACTTCTACTGCGATGATGTTCTTACTTATCGGTATCATCTATGAAAGATCTCACCACCGTTGGATTGTAAGACCAGATGGAACTAGAGGTTACGGTGGTCTTTATACAACTCATCCGAAGTTCACGACTGTATTCATTATCGGTATGTTCGCTTCAATGGGTCTTCCAGGTCTTTCAGGGTTCATCTCTGAAGCCCTTATTTTCCTAGGAATCTACCAGAAGTTTACAACAATCACTGTTATTGCAGTACTTGGTCTCCTTCTTGGTGCCGCTTATCTTCTTTGGATGTTTAAGCGTATGTTCTTTGGACCGGTTAACCCTGAGTGTGAAAAATACTCTGATATGAATGCTAGAGAAATCTTCTATATGGTTCCTCTTTGTATCTGTGTTATTTTGTTTGGTATTTATCCAAGCCCACTTCTTAACGTAATGAAGGCTTCTGTAGGTCAACTTGTTGAGCTACTAGCGAAGTTCTAAGAGAGAGGTTATTTGTGATACAGCAACTCTTCGGTTTTCTTAGCTACTATATTCCAGAGGTCATGGTAATCGTATTGATGACCACTCTTTTAGTAGCTGAGGCCGCCGTAAAAGACGAGCATGGTAGCAGAAAGAATATTTATACTTATGCCCTAGTGGTTTTAGGTTTAACTCTTATTCCCCTTTTTCAGAATTTGGGAAAAGCACCTGCTCATATATTCTTTAATGCCGTAACGATTGATTCCTTGAGCACTATTACCAAGATCATCATGGTCATTGGGACAATGGGTTCAATTCTTTTGAGCTATACTTCAAAAGATATCTATTCGAACTTAAAGTCTGAGTTTGCCATTATGGCGGTTGGTGTTCTTGTTGGGGGGATGCTTCTGGCGTCTGCCAATAACTTCTTAACGATGTATGTGGGAATCGAAACCCTTTCGATTCTTTCATTCGTACTCGCTGCTTTAAAAAGAGATGAATCAACTTCTGCAGAGGCTGGACTTAAGTACGTTCTATACGGAGGTCTATCAGCAGGGGTAGCTCTTTATGGTATCTCTCATATCTATGGAGCTCTTGGCACCATTCAATTTACAGAAGTGTTTGAAAAAGTAGCAGTTCTTGAAGGTACTAAGCTTACGATTGTTGTAGTTGCTTCTATCCTCTTCTTTGGAGGATTGGCCTATAAGATTTCAGCGTTCCCATTCCACATGTGGTCTCCAGATGTGTACCAAGGTTCGCCAATTTCAGTGACTACTTTTTTCTCAATCGTTCCAAAGCTTGCAGCATTTTCAGCCTTAGTGCGTGTGAGCATGGTGTTTTTCAACAACAATACCGTTCTTACTAATGCATGGGTGGGCTTACTGCTAGTTGTAGCCGCTATGACGATGACTGTTGGTAACGTTACGGCCATCGGACAAAACTCGGTGAAAAGGCTACTTGCTTTCTCTTCTATTGGTCACGTTGGTTTGATGATTCTAGGGGTTGCCGTTCTGAATGAAGAAGGGATTCGTGCCCTTATCTTCTACGGAATCGTTTATATGTTCATGACCCTTTGTGCTTTCTATATCACTTCTCATCTAAATGATACTTATGGCACAGATAACTATGACATTTTCCGTGGACTCATCTACAGACACCCACTGATGGCCGTGATTATGGTAGGTACCCTTCTATCTCTAGCAGGTATTCCGCCATTCTCTGGTTTCGTAGCTAAGTTCAATATCTTCAATATCATTATTGAAAAAAGATATTATGGTATTGCGGTTGTAGCAGCCATTAACTCTGTTATTTCACTTTACTACTACCTTCGCTTTGCCAAGATCATTATTTTCGGTAAGGCAGATGGGAATGAAGCCATTGCTGGTTTTAGCTCATTTAACCAGGCCGTTATTGTCGCCTTCTTTATTCCAGTATTATTCCT
>DATGND010000238.1:0-3752 GCA_035306925.1 Bacteriovoracaceae bacterium
AACACAGTAGATAATGTTCTTCATAAAACTCCTTTTTAAATGAAGAATAAAAGATAGTTTTTTCAGGATAACAAGTTACGTATTCTGGTCAACTTAAGATAAGTTACCTTAAGGCTCTAAGAACCACCTCTTTTCTATGAGAAGGCAGGTATTTAATGGAAGTTTTAAATCCGGCCTTCTCTATTGCGAAAACTGTTTTATTTAAATTTTGAAGATGTTTGTCTTGATTAATTTTGAGAGTGAGAAGTAATCCATGGGGCTTAAGGAAAGTAAGAAGTCGCATCACTTCTTTAACCACAACAGTGGGAGGTAAATTTATATCGGATACAATCCAGTCCACAGGTTCTCTAAAAAACTGTGGCCCTAAACTCTCGAAAGGTTTATTCATATGTTTAAATTTGGGATGAGCAAGAATTCTGCTATCCATGACGGCGGGATCAACCCCAATAACCTCACACCCCTGTTCCAAGAGAAACTGACTGGCCCCTCCTGGAGCACTTCCTAATTCTAAAACCCGTAGCCCTTCTGCAAAAGGAAGACAAAAGGCTTCAGTGGCCTCAGCTATCTTGAAATAGGCCCGGGATGGACAATCAATATTGGAAAGAAAGGTCTCCTCTCCAGGAGTCTGTAAGTGATGATCTAGAAGTTCATACTCTCCTAGCCAATACTCATTGACACCCGTCTTCATGACTAAACGAACTGTTTCCCCCATCTTATACCAGGTGCTCGTTGAGATGCTTAAAAGCTCCTCCTCAAGAGGAAAATTTCTAGAATCTCTACTCCATGCCCAGAAAGGAGACTTGAGATTTTCAAGGGGTACCTTCCCCAGGCATCTGCCGGCCAGTCGGGCCATTAATGGGTTGAAATTTTTTACAGAATCCGCTTTAAAAGTAAAAAAACCTGCTCTAGAATACGCCAGCTTAAAATCTGGGTATTTGAATTTCATTTCATACTTAAAGAGATGTTCAACTTCGGGATTTACAAGAGCAAAAAAATACTGAGTCATAGTTATGAATATCAGAGAATTTTGTGAAAATCTTTTGAAAAATTATGAGGAAATGTCTTTGGCATTTTCCAGTGCCCAAACTAAGAATAATTTACAGTGCCCCAGCGACTGTGGGAGGTGTTGCCAAAATCCCTCCATAGAAGCGTCCGTTCTCGAGATGCTTCCAATGGCCCTCTACCTACACGATAATAATCTAACCGATGCCTACCTGGAAAAAATTGACCAGGCAATGAATACCACCCAATACTGTATTGGGCTTCTCAATAACCGCTGCCACCTCCACCCTTTTCGCCCAACCATTTGCCGTATGTTCGGAGTGAGTGGTCACCTAGATAAGAACAGAAAACTTCAAGCGAGCATTTGCAAGGTGCTCAAAGAGGTGAACCCTCAAGACTCTCAAAAGGTGATGGCCGATCCAGAAAACCATAATTTGCCTGTTATGACGCACTGGTCATCGAAGCTTCTTACACTTGAACCGGAGCTTCTTTCTAACAAGATGCATATCAACTTGGCCCTCAAACATGCCATCCAAAAAGTTGAACTTTACCTCTTATATGCAGAGCAAGGAAATGTAAGATAATTTAAGGAATTAGCTTACAAATGTTAAAGTTTGATTAAGATGAAATATTAGAAAAAATTAAGTGACTTTTAAGATAGCCTTTCATACGATTTTAAAAAAGGAAATGGAATCCTATGAATAGACTACTTCTAGCACTTGTTTTTCTTACATCTCTATCGGCTGCGGCTCAAGAAAGATACGCATACTATGGAGAAGATTTTTACAGAAATTTCCCTCGCATAACTAAAGATCAGCTTCATCACATTCTTAACAGCGGCCACATCCCAGTAAAAGGCGGATATGATCGTATTGTTAACTCTTGTAGAGATGCAAACGGTGCTCCTTGCTATCAACAAAATGTTCTTGGCTACACCAATGCTAGAAAAGTGATGTTTGGAGAACTCGACAAAGAGCAAGATAGCAGAGGAACTTTTGTTCGCGATGTTTACTGTGATCGTAAGTTTTACTTCAGCAGTGTGGATGATGCCTTAAGACGCCATGACGATGTTAATACTGAGCACACATGGCCTCAGTCAAAATTCAGCAGAAACTTCAATAAGGATATGCAGAAATCTGACCTGCATCACCTCTATCCCACGGACTCTAAAGCTAACTCTCGTCGTGGGAACTACAGATTCGGAGATGTTCCACCACACCAAGACTCACTAGATCTTGATTACTGCTCAATCTCTCGCTTCGGTAAAAGAGATAATGTTTTCAATCCACCTCAAGAGCACCAAGGAAACGTTGCCCGCGCTCTTTTCTACTTCGCAACACGCTACAATCTTAAAATTCATCCAGCAGAAGAAGTTATCCTTCGTCTCTGGGATAAGATGGATCCAGTTGATCAGGACGAAATAACTCGTCATGAGAAAATCTTCCAATATCAAAAAGTAAGAAACCCATTTATTGATCACCCTGAACTAACAGATGCCATTGGCGATTTCTAATAAAAAATAGGGCCCTCGCAAGAGGGCCTTTTTTTTTACAATATTCCTAAAATAAGATACCTTTAAATCACTTTGCAAAAGGAGTGAACATGGCCGGTTTTAATAAGGTCGTAACAAGCTATGATGAAGCTCTCAAGGGCTTAACTGACAATATGTTTTTAATGGTGGGAGGCTTTGGTCTTTGCGGAATTCCAGAAAATCTCATCAGTCACATACAAAAATCTGGAGTGAAAGGCTTAACCTGTGTTTCCAATAATGCTGGTGTTGATGGCTTTGGTCTAGGGTTGTTACTTGAACAAAAGCAAATCAAAAAAATGATTTCAAGTTATGTGGGTGAGAACGCTCTTTTTGAAAAACAAGTTCTTTCAGGTGAGCTTGAATTAGAATTAACACCACAAGGAACTCTTGCTGAAAAGATTCGCGCCACAGGAGCAGGAATTCCGGCCTTCTTCACAGCGACTGGTTATGGAACTGTTGTGGCCGAAGGAAAAGATGTCAAAGTCATCGACGGTAGACCCTATATTCTAGAACATGCTTTCCCTAAAGCAGACTTCTCTTTAGTGAAGGCCTGGAAAGCTGATAAGTATGGAAACCTTATCTTTAGAAAAACAGCGGCTAACTTCAATCCAATGATGTGTGCTGCGGGTAAAATTACGGTAGTTGAAGTTGAAGAAATTGTAGAGCCAGGTGAACTAGATCCAAACTTCATTCACGTTCCTGGTATTTATGTTGATCGCGTAATCAAAGGAAACTTTGAAAAACGTATTGAACAAAAAACAATTAAGAAATAAGCGAGAATAGATATGGCACTATCAAGAGAACAAATTGCTCAAAGAATTGCCCGTGAACTTAAAGACGGCTATTACGTAAACCTGGGAATTGGTATCCCTACTCTCGTGGCCAATTACATTCCGGAAGGGATTGAAGTGATGTTTCAATCAGAGAACGGGATTCTAGGTATGGGTGAATTTCCTACTGAAGAAAATATTGATCCTGATCTGATTAATGCTGGTAAGCAAACCGTTACAGTTATTCCTGGAGCGGCTTTCTTCTCATCAGCAGATTCTTTTGCCATGATCCGTGGAGGTCACGTGGACCTTACTGTTCTTGGAGCTTTTGAAGTGGATGCAACGGGATCCCTTGCTTCCTGGATGATTCCTGGAAAAATGGTAAAAGGTATGGGTGGGGCCATGGATTTAGTGGCCGGTGCAGAAAATATCATCGTGGCCATGAGTCA
>DATGND010000239.1:0-9853 GCA_035306925.1 Bacteriovoracaceae bacterium
GATTCATATTGTATAGGTAATTATTAAGTGTTTCTTCCTGATCTTTCAGGATAGCTGCTTTCAATTCTTCCGAACTAATATCGAGAACTTCAGAAACTCTACGAAGCATCTTTAGTGGAATATTGCAAAGAGCACGTTCAACGTTAGAGATGAACTGGCCATTTTTATAACCTAACAAATGTGAAAGTTCTGACTGAGAGTAACCTTTCGGGTGATTCATTCTTTTTGTACGAATTAATTGGGCAATGTTTTTAAAGCAACGCATGTATTCTCCGATCGATCATGTTGGGGCAAGATTGAAAATATATTCATTTTTTTTAGAATGTCATTCTAACATTAAAAAAATTTTATGTTAGATAATAAGCTAAAATGTTATCAAATCTACCTAGGAAAAAACTTTATGAAACTAATTTCGTGGAACGTCAATGGTATTCGAGCAGTTTACAATAAAGGCTTTCTCGACTGGTATACTTCAGAACGACCAGAAATCCTATGCATACAAGAAACAAAGGCCCAAATTGATCAATTTCCGACCGAAATAATTAATCAAACTCCCTCTTTGGAATATTCCTCGGCTCAAAAAAAAGGTTATTCAGGAGTGGCCACTTTTTTTTCACAAAAACCTCTTGACACAAAAAAAATGGGAATCGAAGAATTTGATTCGGAAGGAAGAGTTCTCATCCACGAGTTGGAGAAGTTTTTTTTGGTCAATTGTTATTTTCCAAATTCAAGTCGTGACCATAAAAGACTTCCCTACAAACTGGATTTTAACAGAGAGATTTTAAAAAAGATAAATGAACTAGAAAAAATAAAACCTGTCATCATCACAGGAGATTTCAACGTTGCCCACGAAGAGATTGATCTGGCCAATCCTAAAACCAATCACAACACTGCAGGCTTTTTACCGAGTGAAAGAGCATGGTTTACAGAACTTCTCTCTCAAGGATGGGTAGATATATTTAGAAAAAGAAATCCTAATCTTGAAGGAGCTTATACTTGGTGGAGTGTCATGAATCCATCTATTCGTGAAAGAAATATCGGATGGAGAATTGATTACTTTGTCATTAGTCCTAAGCTTGAAAAGAATGTAAAAAGGGCAGAGATCCTTTCCCAAGTGCGTGGTTCAGATCACTGCCCTATTCTCTTAGAACTTGAATTTTAACTATCTAGCAAAGATTTTTTCACCGTTTAGATAAACGCCACTTACCATATGATCATAGGCCTCTCTTTTTCTTTTATGAGGGGCCACTACCTTAGCAATCATCTCTTCAGCATTTTTAGAAGCTTCTCCTTTGAAAGGAACAACTATAAAGCTTGCTTCTTTACCAACACTCAAGTTTCCAGTTTTATCGCCAAGACCAAGGATTTCAGCCCCGGCCAGAGTGGAACGATAGAGTGCTTTAATGTGTGTAGCACCTGTTACTTTCTTTTTAGCATTCTGATCAACAAAACTTCTGATCACATCAAACATAGAAAGGATTGGACCTCCTCCAATGTCTGAACCAAGGGCCCAACGAACTTTTGCTTTCTCTGTTTTCTTGAAATCAAACAGACCAGAACCAAGACCACGCTCTTTAATAGGAGCATTAGAAGTTGGACAATGAATGACAGAGGTTTTTGTCTTTGCAAGAGTTTTGAGCTCTTTATCTGAAAGATAGATCCCGTGTCCCATCAGAGACCTCTCACCCAGCATTCCGGAGCGCTCATAAATATCTGTGTATGTTTTTACATCTTCAAAGCCCTTAATGTTTTTGTAGATGCTAAGAACAAATTCAATTTCATTCGGAGTTTCAGAAAGATGGGTTTGCTTAAAACACTTTGCTCTATCTGCCATCTTCGCACCCTTACTCATAACCTCCGGAGTGGTCGTGATCGCAAAACGTGGAGTAAAAGCATGCTTCGTTTTATACTTTTGAATAAGACGCTTAGTGATCTCCAAAGACTCTTTTTCAGTTTGAGTAAGTTTCTTTGGAGAATTCATATTCATTAAGACGTTACCGATAACAAAGTGTCCCTTCACGTTTTCAATAGCTGCTTCAACCGCATGCTCATGAATTGAAGAATAGCATGCTCCTCCAATTGTTCCGGTAGAAGTTAAACGCTTAAAGAATTCTTTTGCTCTTTTTTTAGCGTAAGCTTTATTGGCAAACTTCGTCTCAGTTGGAAACGTATAGTTTTCCAGCCAGGTTAAAAGATTATCCTTAGGCATTTCACGAACATCATCCTGTACCCAGTGAAAGTGCATATCAAAAAAGCCTGGCATGATAAGAGCATTCTCATAGTGAGTAGTATTCTCATCATTCATGTAGTCTTCATACTTGTTCAATCCCTTTCCCAGAGGAAGAAGGTCTTTAATCACTGAACCTTTTCTCTTTTTTTCAACAACCAAAAGACCTTGGTTATAGTACTCACATTTTTTATCGCTAACCGGGTTTAGAATCGTTGCAACATAGAAGCTTAAATTGTGTTTTAACATAGTAATAGAGTCCTTTTTACTGGCCCGAAGAATATTCTTTTTCTATCTTAGAGATATGAAGAACCTACTCATACTAAAATTGATGCTCTTTGTCTCGATCCTTCTTGGATTTAATGAAATTAAGGCCCAGTCTGAAAATTTTTCTGTAAACCAAGTTAGTTATCTAGACATTGATTCGGCCATCACCCCCGGTACTCTTGAATATTTACAAACTCATCTCAAAAATATTCCAAAAAGCACTCTCGTCATCATTCGTATGAATACTCCCGGTGGACTAGTAACCACCACGAAAGAGATTATTTCAGCGATCAATGAGCATCCTGCCCCCAAAGTGATCTGGGTTGCGCCAAGTGGGGCCAGTGCCGCCAGTGCAGGCGCTATCATCAGTGCAGCCGCTGACTTTATTGTGATGTCTCCCGGATCCACCATCGGTGCCGCTACCCCTGTAGGGATAAATGAAGATATCAAAGAATCTGATGCTAAAAATAAAATTTTAAATGATCTGGTGGCCCTTATTGAAAGCTTATCAACCATGAGAGGACGCAACCCCACCCCTTTTAAAGAAATGATTACAGAAGCGAAGTCTTTTGGTGCCGATGAGGCGAAGAAAAAAGGTGTTAGCTTAGGTAATGCTGAATCGACCCAAGACATTTTGGACTTACTAAAAGGGAAAACTTTTAAAAGGAAAGGCGTCGAATACACATTAAACTTTTCTTCTGCTTTAGACTTTGTTGTTCATGAGCTGACCCTTTATCAAAAAATTCTCAGCACCTTGGCCCAGCCGCAGCTCGCTTATATTCTTTTTCTTGTGGGGATTGCTCTTCTTTATTTTGAGTTGCAAGCACCAGGTGGATATATTGCCGGAGGCCTTGGTCTCATAAGTTTATTGATTGCAGCTATTTCTTTTCAGGTTCTGCCACTTAACTGGGGTGCCCTGGCCCTTATCATTTTAGGAGTCGTGTTATTTGTGCTGGAGATCTATATCACCAGCTATGGTCTTTTAAGCGTGGGAGGAGTTATTTCCTTAACTCTTGGCTCGCTTTTTCTATTCCAAGCAGAGCACGCCCTTATTCTCCCTCCGAAGGCGGTTATTCTCTCTACCCTCTTCTCTATTCTCTTTGTAATGGGATGTTTAAGTTATTTTTTCTTCAAAACCAGAAGAACAAATCAGGACAGTTTCTTTTCACCACTCGGCAAAGAAGGCGTGGTTCTTAAAAAAACACCACACCATTTCCAAGTTAAAGTTGAAGGACAAATCTGGCGTGCAACAAGCGAAGATGATTTAACCGAACACGATAAGATAGTTGTTACACATTATGATGATAAAAAGTTAGAATTAGGAATCTCAAAAATGACAAGGAGCTAATATGTCTTTAACCTTATTACCTTTTATTTTTATCATTGGGATGGTGCTCTTTAGTGCTATTAAAATTCTCAATGAATATGAAAGAGGTGTGGTTTTCCGTCTCGGGAAATTCACAGATGTTCGTGGGCCAGGTCTTATTCTTCTCATTCCAGGACTTGAGAAGATGGCAAAGATTGATCTTCGTCTCATTACTATGGACATTCCTTCACAAGATATTATCTCCAAAGATAACGTAACTCTAAAAGTGAACGGTGTTGTTTATTTTAAAGTAAGTAATCCTGAACGAGCTGTAATTGCTGTAGAGAATTACTATCACGCTACTGCTCAGATTGCCCAAACGACTCTTCGTTCAGTCATTGGCCAGTATGAGTTGGATGAAATTCTTGCTCATAGAGATAAGATTAATGCTCGCCTACAAGAAATTCTTGATGAACTGACTGAGCCATGGGGAGTGAAAGTAACCAACGTCGAAGTTAAGGCCATTGACCTTCCTAATGAAATGCAAAGGGCCATGGCAAAACAAGCAGAAGCAGAAAGAGAGAAAAGAGCAAAGATTATTTCTGCTCAAGGGGAATTTGAAGCTGCTCAAAAGTTATCTGAAGCTGCTAGAGTTCTATCCAGCGAAAAAGATGCTATTACCCTTAGATTCCTGGAAACAATGAGAGAAATGTCAGGGAACGGTAGTTCAACTACTTTCTTCCCAATCCCCGTGGACTTCTTAAATAAATTTATTAAATAAATCAGATCTAACTGCCTTACTTAAATGTGAGGCAGTTATTTACCATTTTTCGTGAAGACCATTCACTTTATTTTTTCGACGATATTCTTGAATATCAAATTCTTCATGTCTTTCAAAAGAGGCCGGTTTTCGAGTAGCATCTGGCCGAGGCTTCACTGTCGGATCAGAGAAACGATCCTGTTTAATATCCTCTTTTACACCTTCAAGTAATGCCTCATTAAACTCATGGGGAGAGATACCCCAACAAAAGGAAGATATAAAAACACTGAGAACTAGTAATCGTTTCATGAAGCCCTCCACTAATCCTTTCGGAATAATGAAGGTTTTTCTTTAGCAATTACTCTTGAACAGGCTCCTCACCACCCTTAATGGCCTCTTCTTTTTCTTTAGGTAACTCGTACTCACCTTTGCCATTATAAAGACCTATCAAGTAGTTATCTTCCACTCTTTCAGCTTCTTCTTTCTGCATTTCAATAGGATCAGTAGTCTCTGGAAGACCAAAATCTTCTCTTTCTAAAACTTCATCTTCCTCCTCTCGTTGGATTTCTTCTTCCTCTGCTTCCTCCCTTTGAATCCGACCCTCTTCAACGGCCTGATCAATGGACTCAGGAGCAGCGGTCCCGTCATTTCTCATATACTCAGTAACTCCCTGAGCACCCAGAGAAAAAGGAAGAATGATTAGTGCTGTTAAAAGTAATTTCACAACGACCTCCTCTTCATTCACTTAACTATAACTTATCTGGAAGAAGCGAGTCCTGAGTGGGGGAGCAAATTAATGGAAGCTTAAATTTGAGTATTAAAGATTAAGAGAATAACTTAAAAGAAAAGAGTAAGGAGAAACTCCTTACTCTTTTTATAGCGTATTTTAACGAACAACTGAACGAAGTGATGAGTTCAATTCTTTTTTACGAATTCTAATGCTCTTAGGTGTTACTTCTACCCATTCATCCTCATCAATCCAGTCCAAGGCCCAGTCAAGTGTTCTTGGCGGGATTGGTGGAAGAACAATGTTCTCATCTTTTCCTGCTGTACGAACTGATGTGAGATGCTTTTCACGACAAACGTTAACGTTGAGATCATTTGGACGAGTATGTTCACCAACAACTTGCCCTTCATAAGTCTGCTCTCCAGGAAGGACAAACTGTCTTCCTGATGAAAGAAGATTGAAAAGAGCATAAGGAGTAATTTTACCTGCTCTATCAGAAACAAGCGCACCATTAGTTCTAGCAAGCATCTTACCTACATGAGGCTCGTACCCAACAAAGTAAGAAGACATCAGACCTTGTCCACGAGTATCAGTTAAGAACTGAGAGCGGTAACCAATTAAACCACGTGAAGGGACATGGAATTCCATACGAGTACGACCTTCCCCATATG
The DNA here is from genome assembly GCA_035306925.1 of Bacteriovoracaceae bacterium. Classification (GTDB taxonomy): domain Bacteria; phylum Bdellovibrionota; class Bacteriovoracia; order Bacteriovoracales; family Bacteriovoracaceae; genus Peredibacter. The sequence goes on from DATGND010000239.1 coordinate 5,959, forward strand.
GTTGCATAGCCTCTAAACGACCCTTACGGCTTGCCATTTTTTCAGTGATAGTACCTGTTGAATCATCAGGAACGTCGAGAACCAATCTTTCAAACGGCTCCATTAACTGACCATCGATTTCTTTTGTAATAACTTGTGGACGTGCGATCATTAACTCAAAACCAGCACGACGAATTTCTTCGAACACTACTGCAACTTGAAGCTCTCCACGGGCCTTTAGAATAAAGACTTTAGGATCATCTGTTGGTTCATACTTTAAAGAAACGTTCTTTCTACAAGCATCGATTAAAAACTCTTCAAGTCGACGAGAAGTCAGATACTCTCCTTCTCGACCTGACATTGGAGAAGTGGAAACAGATACCTGTACTGACACTGTTGGTGGTTCTACTTCAATTCGTGGAAGAATCTCTGGCTTAGTTACATCGGCAAGAGTATCTCCGATATCTCCATCTTCAAATCCAGAAATAATCACAATCTCTCCTGCTTCCGCAGAATCAACCGTGGCCATTCCCAGTCCTTCATAAATTTGAAGAGACGTTACCTTGAAAGCTTTGGTCTTGCCTTCCTTCCCCATCCAAAGAATTTGCTTACCATTATGGATAACACCACGCTGGATACGTCCTACCATGAGAGAACCGAGGTAGTTTGAGTAAGAAAGATTGGTCACAAGCATTTGAGCAGGACCTGTTTTATCAAAATCAGGAGCAACGAAGTAATCACTCACTAAGAAATCAAGAAGTGGTTCAAGGTTTCCATCTCTTTTAGTTTTATCTTGAGAACCATAACTTCCACGGCCAGAACCATAGAAAAATGGAATATCAAGATCAATATCTTTTCCTGACTGAGAAGCAAGCTCGAGAAGGAGATCTTCTACTTCACTCTGAACTTCATCAATACGCTCATCTGGACGATCCACTTTATTAATAAATACCGCAACACGAATTCCTCTTTCCATCGCTTTAGAAAGAACGAAACGTGTTTGTGGAAGAGGTCCCTCTGAAGAATCCACTAGGAGAATTACACCATCCACCATCATAAGAGAGCGTTCAACTTCTCCACCGAAGTCGGAGTGTCCCGGGGTATCGAGAAGATTGATTTTTGTTCCTTTCCATCGAATAGCACAGTTTTTAGCTTTAATAGTAATACCGCGCTCGCGTTCGAGTTCTCCAGAATCCATTACTCTGTCAGCCACTTGTTCGTGCTCAGAAAATAATCCCGATTGCTTTAATAATGCGTCCACCATAGTGGTTTTACCGTGGTCAACGTGGGCCACAACGGCAATGTTCTTTAAACTCATAATTTTCCCTTATAATTAAGTTGAGGGGCCTTATCCCCTAATTCTTTATTCTCTATTTGTTCTAAAATGCTGATAGCTATTTTAACCCCATCAACGGCTGCACTTGTAATTCCACCGGCGTATCCTGCCCCTTCTCCACAAGGATATAGTCCCTTATGACTTAATGATTCGAATGTCGACTTATCTCTGAGAATAGTGATCGGTGCAGAAGTTCTTGTCTCTGGAGCAATCAAAATTCCATCATCACTGATAAAACCTGGCATGACTTTATCAAACTCATGTAGGCCATTTCTCAGATGATCTAAAATAAATTGAGGAAAGATTTCTCTGAAGTCTGCTTTGAAAACACCTGAAGGAGAAGAAGTTTTCGGCAACTCACGATTATCAAGTTTACCTTTTAGAAATTCTGAAATTCTCATCGCCGGAAGCTCTCTTCCTGAAGCCAGCTTCCTGGAGAGGTTATACGCTTTTTCTTCAATATCATGTTGGAACTTAAGTCCTGCCATTAATTCATCTGCTTTGAAATCTTCTCCTGCTTTCACCGAAACGACCAGAGCAGAGTTGGACCATTTGGAATTACGGTGATAATTACTCATCCCATTGACGACAATTCCAATTTTCTCTGTTCCAGAAGAAAGAACATATCCTCCCGGACACATACAGAAACTATAAACGCCATGATCAGTAGATTTATCATGCCATGATAAACGATATCTAGCAGCACCAAGCTCTGTATTCATACAGAACTCTCCATGCTGAAGTCGATCTATGTAAGATCTTGGATGTTCAACCCGAACTCCGACTGCAAAATCCTTGGGTTTCATGGCCACCTGATTTTTTTCCAAATGAAAGTAAATATCTTTAGCCGAATGCCCAGTGGCGAGGATGACATGATCAGAGTAGAGCTTTTCTCCATTATTCAGAAGAACACCGACAACTCTGTTACCTTCATAAAGAAGTTCTTCGACACGAGTATTATAACGAATTTCAGTTCCTCTCTCAGAAAGCCACTTGGCAATCTGAGTAATGATTCCCCGAATTTTGTTAGAACCTAAGTGAGGATTGGAAACGTAAGCTGTTTCTTCCGGCGCCCCGAAATCCACAAACTTTTGCATGACATATCCAACTAAGTTAGACTTAATTCTAGTAATCAATTTACCGTCAGAAAAAAGCCCTGCACCACCTTCTCCATAGCATACGTTAGTTTCCTCATCCATTTCTCCATAACGCCAATACTTTGCAATTTTGAGCATACGGCGGTTGGCCTCATCACCTCTTTCCAGGAGAATACAAGGAACACCATGTTCGGCAAATCGTACGGCCGCAAAAAGTCCACCTGGCCCAGCGCCAATGATAATAGGTTTCTTAGGTAATGGTCCATATTGCTTTAAAGAAGGAAGTTGAGAATAAGAATCTTCCGGAGAGGTCAATGCTTCGATGATATAGTGAAATACTGGAGTTCTACCTTTTGGGGCCCCCCTTGCATCAAGACTTTTAGAGATAGTTCTATACTCCCTAATTTCTGGGTACGATTTACGAATATGTGAATCAAGGTCCACATTAAGTTTGAGTTGAAACTGATAAGTCTTGGCCATGAAGAATGATTTTTATCGTGTCATGGTGAAAAAATCAAAAGAAAACAGTGAAGTTCTTGCTATATTTAAGGAATCGAGGAGTTTTTTCATGAAGATCTCGTTTTTAGTTATCGCTACAGAAATTTTAGAGGGTAAAGTACAGGATATTAATACTCTTGCTCTTTCCAAATTTCTAAAATCCTGCAGTTTAACTCTTGATAAGACAATAACGGTTTCTGACAAACAAGATCAAATACTTGAATCTCTCAAGCTTTTAAGTTCTAGTGACCTGGTTGTCATCTCCGGCGGTTTGGGACCCACTCCAGATGATTTAACTAAAGATTGTTTGGCAAAGTTTCTCCAAGTCCCCCTTGTAAGGACTAAAAACTCAGAAGAAATAGCCAGGAAAAACTATGAGGATAAGGGCCAACCATTTTCACCGGATCATCCTTACCAACAAATCCCTCAAAACTCTCAGGCCCTCTATAACCCTGAAGGGTATGCTCCTGGACTCCTTTTTAATTCAGGAAACACTCGCTATATCTCCCTTCCGGGAGTGCCTCGGGAGTTTAGGGCCATGATGGAACTTCATCTTCCTAATATTCTTCATGGAGGAGAAAATTATCTAGATGACTTCATCATAAGAACAAAGGGTATTGCTGAAGAAAAAATATTCACAGAACTCGACTCATCCCTCTGGGAAAGACTCTCTGAATTTGGACCTGTAGCCTCATTACCCTATCTTTATGGAGTAGACATTACTCTTAGATTAAATGGGAAGACACCTGCCGAATTAGAAACAAAAAAAGAAGCGATCAATAGTTTTTTAGCCACCCATCCACTTAAAAAATACATCTGGCACATTGGTGATGACACTCTGGAAGAGCGGATTATCCATTTAGCGAGAACTTTAAAACTTCAATTTGGTTTTGCTGAGTCTTGTACCGGAGGACTTTGCTCGGATAAAATAACTAATATCAATGGCTCAAGTGCTGTTTTTTATGGTTCAGTAGTCTGCTATAAT
>DATGND010000240.1:0-3941 GCA_035306925.1 Bacteriovoracaceae bacterium
GCATATTGATGAAGCTCTTCTCTTTTTTCCCAATCAATCACTTCTATTTGATGAAGACGGGCCAGTTCAGAAACGCGAGAAAGATTACGAGCACAGATAGATACTCTGGATTTCTTTTTGAACTGATTAATAAGATCTTCAGCTAAGGCCCCAGAACCTGTCACAACGATATGGTCCGCATGGGCACGAGAAATAAAATGTCTTCTAGTGATAGAGGCGTAAGTTTTCTGAGAAATACCAATAAGGTATTTGGTGCGAATATCCTTAGCGTCTTTAAAAAGTTTTTCCAGGATAAGGAGTAGCTTATTATCGCGGTTCATTTCAGCGACATACATCTTGTAAGCATCCTTAAACTGGCCAACAATTTCATTTTCTCCAACCAGTTTCGATTTTAATCCACAGATGGTTTCTAGTAAAAATAAATAGGCGTCCTGACCCACGTAGAGCTGATGGCTTAAAGTAGGCGATTTAATGGTCTTATCTTGTAAGGAGAGCACTAAAGTGCGCTGACAAGTCTTTAAGACAAAAGCACGTGATGTTAGTTCTTCCGGAGGAAGGACACCAGACGAAAAATTCCAAAGCTTTAGGGCGTTAATCATTTGCCTAGGTTAAAAGATTAAAAACAGATAATTGTCACAAAAGTGTCATATTCAGAAAAAAATTAATAACCTTATAAATTAACTATAATTTATTGAAAGACTACAATTCTTGACACAATCTTCACACTCACATTATCTGAGTTTTGGTAAAAAACTCCCTAATTTTGGAAATTCTTATGATTAATTGGCTAAAAGAGAAATTTATGGCGTTTGACCGCAAGGTAGATGGCGCTGCAACATTTTTTGTTAAACACTATGGAAAGACAAAATTCATGGTGGCCATGAGTAAGAAGGCCCAATATTTAGGTCTTGAGAAGCTCTTCATGAAGGGCCCCAAGGCTTTTATCTACTTTTTCTTATTTTATTTGATTAGGGATACCATCCTCTACATTTTAATCCCAATAGGTTTTGCTATTTGGATTGATTAAAGAGGATTAATTTAGGGAGTTTTGATGGAAGCCTTTACAATCATTTACACCTTACTAGGTGGGTTAGGGATCTTCTTTTTCGGAATGAAGTTCATGTCCGACGGAATGCAGGCCATTGCCGGTGATGCCATTAGAAAGATTATCAACTCACTTACTTCCAATCGGTTTTTAGCAGTCGGAATAGGTCTTCTTGTTACCACCCTGGTTCAATCTTCATCTGTGACGAGTGTAATGACGGTGGGTTTTGTGAATGCCGGATTAATGACTCTTACACAAGCTATTGGAGTTATTTTTGGTGCCAACATCGGAACAACGATCACGGGTTGGATTATCTCTATTCAGGTTGATAAGTACGGTTTACTACTGGTTGGAATCGGTTTTATTCCTGCACTCTTTTCTAAGTCGGATAAATGGCAACATGCTGGACGGGCGATTCTAGGAATTGGGCTTATCTTTATTGGTCTGAAAACCATGTCAGGAGCTTTTGTTCCTCTTAGAGAAAGTCAGGCATTCCTTGATTCCATCGCTTATTTCTCTGGTACTCATTATGGGGCTTATCTGGCCTCAATCCTGATGGGTTGCTTACTCACCATGATTGTTCAGTCTTCTTCAGCAATGCTGGGAATCACGATGGCCATGGCCACATCTGGTGTTATTCCTTATACAACAGCGATCTGTTTAGTATTAGGGGAAAATATTGGGACAACAATCACAGCTCTTTTAGCTTCGGTGGGAGGGAATGTGAATGCTCGCCGAGCGGCCCGCGCTCATGCAAGTTTTAACCTCTTTGGGGTATTTATCATGATGTTGTGGCTCCCTTATTTTTTTGAATTAGTTGATTGGCTGATTCCAAGAGATCCACGCTTCATTGCTGAAGATGGAAGCCGACCATATGTAGCTCAGCATATCGCCCTTGCTCATACACTTTTTAATGTTACCGCCACTCTTTGTTTTATCCCTTTCATTAATCAGTTAGCAGCGTTTGTTATAAGAATTACGCCTGATCGTGATGAAAAACAGAAGTCTCATCTTCTTGTTTTAGGTGATCCTGCTAATATGCTCCCTGCTGCTTCTATTGCACAGGCTGAAAGTGAATTAAAAAAGATGCGCGATATTGTTCAGCGTATGTATAAACTTAATCGCGAGTTTTGGGAAAAACCTGATTTTGATCCGAAGATGCTGGCAAAGATTATTGATTACGAGCGTATTACGGACAATATTTACAAAGAGATCACGGTTTTCCTGTGTTACGTAATGGAAAAGCCAATGAGTCACCAGCAATCTGAGCAGATTCAGGCCCTGATTCGTATTAGTGATGAAATGGAAAGTGTAGCCGATTATATTGAAAGATTGGCCTATTATCGTGAACGTTTCAAGAATGATGAGAAAAACTTAGAAGGGGAGTCTCGTGATGAGTTTTTCCACTTCTTTGACGAAGTTCTTGGTTTCTTTGATTTAGTTTCTCACGGACTTGTTGAAGCAGAAGATATTGATATGGCCAAAATTGAAGCTAAAAGCCATGAGCTTCAACTTTGGGCCGACTCTATGAGAGAGAAACATCTTGATAGAATTTCTAAAGGAAATTACTTACCAGTTACGGCCCTTACTTACTCTGACATGGTTGTTGCTTTGCGAAAGATTCGCGCACACTCCTTTTTAATGGCCAATGCCATCAATAATTTGAATCAAAAATTCGATTAATCTCACTTGTCACGCACTTTGGTATCAAAGTGCGTGACACTCATTTTCCATTCCAGCTAGAATTTAGTGACACATACACACAATCTTTGAGGAGGAAGATATGGGACTAATATTTTCAGCAAATCAAATCATGGAAAGAGAGAGAGGATTAACTTTTGATGATGTGCTGCTCATGCCACGTCATTCAGAAATGAGTTCACGTAAAGTTCCCCAACTATCCTCACTCGTTACAAAGAATCATTCTCTAAAAGTACCTATTATTTCTGCCAATATGGACACTGTTTCGGGTCCTGAGATGTGTATCAAGATGGCCGAACTCGGAGGTCTTGGTATTCTTCATCGCTTTATGTCTCCTGAGGAACAAGTCAGTGCAGTGAAGCTTATGCGTGAGAAAATTTCTCCGCTAGGCCTTCCTGTAGCGGCCAGTATCGGAGTTAAAGAAGAAGGAATGAAAAGAGCAGATCTTCTGGCTGATGCCGGTGTTGACATTCTTACTATCGACATTGCTCATGGTGACTCTGTGATGATGCTTGAAGTTTTAGAGTATGTGAAAAATAAATATTCACACATTGATGTGATTGCCGGAAATACTGCAATGCCAGAAGGGGTACGTCGTTTAATTGATGCGGGAGCTGATGCTGTTAAAGTCGGAATTGGACCTGGATCAATGTGTACCACAAGAATTATTACTGGATGTGGTGTTCCTCAACTAACAGCAGTTGCCATGTGTGCAATTGAAGGTAAGAAGTTTAATATCCCAGTCATTGCGGATGGAGGAATAAAAACCTCAGGTGACATCGTAAAAGCATTTGCAGCTGGAGCACAAACAGTTATGCTAGGGTCAATGCTTTCAGGATGCTTGGAAACACCAGGAGAGATCGAAGGCGGTAAGAAACGTTATCGTGGTATGGCCTCAAAAGATGCACAAATTTCTTGGCGAGGAGAACTTCCACAAGGAATGGCCGCGGAGGGAGAAGCTCGCTGGGTTCCATGTAAGGGAAGTGTTGAGAATATTATTTTTGAACTTTGCGGTGGAATTCGTTCAGGGATGACTTATCTGAATGCTCAAACCATCGCTGATATTTTTACTAATGCCCGCTTTATGGAAATGACGGCTTCAGGAATGTATGAGTCAAAACCTCATGGGCTAAATATATAGGAAATCATGATCTCGGATAATGCATATGAAATAGTTCTTTCTTATCCTAAGCTG
>DATGND010000241.1:0-3455 GCA_035306925.1 Bacteriovoracaceae bacterium
TATTGAGCGTTTAGTTATTCTTCGTGGAGGAAACGAAATTCTTCCAGAAGATCTTCCGGCCAAGATTTTTAAATCTAATCCTCTTGCTACGAAACAATATAAAACACTTTTTGAACTTCCAAGCGATGGTGTTGATCTGAAGCAGATCCTTTCTGATATTGAAGATTCCCTGATTGTTCAGGCCATGAACAGAACCGGTGGAAATAAGAATCAGGCTTCCAAGCTTTTAGCTCTCAATCGTACGACTCTGATTGAGAAGATGAAAAAGAAAAATCTGGAAGTTTAATCCTTACTTTCTGAATTCTTTATCGACTGTCTAATAAAGTATTTAATCATTTTATTTCTTTGGGCCCCACCTAGTAGGGCCCTCAGATCTTCATGAACTGAATCATCATAAATGAATGAATGAAGAGAACCGGGTCCTTCTTCAACTCGGTTTAAAATCTTATCAACACGTTTGGTTGTTTTATTTAAACTTTTAATAGAGTTACTTAAATCTGCTTTAGTGAGTTCTGTTGTAATTTTCTCCAGATTCTGTGATGTCTTATGAAGCGAGAGTAAAAACTCTTCAAACTTCTGTGAGCCAACTAAGGCTTCAAGGTGCATTAGAACTTTTTCGGTTGAGCTTGCAATAGAGCCTCCTTTATCTACTAGCTCGTTAAAAATTTCTTTCTTTTCAGTGGAAAGAACATCTTTAGAAGGATCAATGGAAGGAGCCTCTTTAGAGCCAGGTAAGATTTCAAGAAACTTATCACCAACCAGACCTGCGGTGGCAATGGAGATCTTAGCATCTTTTTTAATCCACTTAATCTGAGAGTTTAAAACCTTCATCGTGATTTCAACGTCTTCATCTGAGACAATTTCAATGTTTTGAACTGAACCGATTTTAATACCTCTTAGTTCGACATAGGAGCCTGGCTGTAGATTATTAACATTGGAAACTCTGGCCTTAAGTATGGTTTTGGACTCAAAAAATGAGTTTTCTTTGCTGATACTTACGATCATGATCATCAGGACAATGGTAAGAAAACTTAAAAATGCACCAGCTTTAATAAGTTGTTTTTGATCTCTTTTACGGAATAGCATGTTGTCCCCTGTGATCTGAACCGAAAGTGTTAACAAATGGATCTGTGGAATGATTAAACTCCTCGACGGAGCCGTTAAAATAAATTTTTCCATCGCGCAGAATGAGAATGCGGTCACAAACTCTTTTGGCGGAAGGAATATCATGAGTCACAAAAATTCCAGAGAACCCACGTCTTTTAAACTCATTCATAATTTTTATAACAATATCAGTGTTAACAGGATCAAGCCCTGCAGTAGGTTCATCATAAAGGATAATTTCAGGATCAAGAATAATGGCCCGGGCGAGTCCTACTCGTTTTTGCATTCCTCCGGATAAATCCGAAGGCATAAGATACTTGGCATGAGGCATGTTGATGACTTTTAGGATGTCGTCAACTTTGTGATGAATTTCTTCTTCGGTTAATTTGGTATGTTCAAAAAGCGGATAAGCAATGTTTTCGAAAACATTAAGGGAATCGAAGAGGGCAGCATTTTGAAAAGAGTAAGATATTTTTTTTCTTATTTCATAGAATTCTTCTTCATCTAAATTATCAATTCTTTTATCGTGATAATAAATTTCGCCCTCATCAATTTGCTCGAGTCCTATAATGGATCTTAACAAGACAGACTTTCCAGTTCCGGAATTCCCTAAAAGTCCGATGGTCTCTCCAGCATTAAGAGAGAGGCTAACTCCTGTATGAACTTTCTTTTCTCCAAAGGCTTTATGAACATTATTTATTCTCAGGATTTCCATTAGTAAAACCCCACAAGAATAACTTTACTGAGAAAAAAGTCAGAGATGAGAATAATAATGGAAGAGTGAACGACTACCCAAGTTGTGGCATTTCCAACTCCTCGTGTTCCTTCTTTGGTGTGAAAGCCTCGGTAGCAAGCAAGAATGGAAATAATAAGCCCAAAGAAAGCGCACTTAAACATACTTCCGAAAATGTCGGCAAACACGATGGTGGAAAGAACTTTATTAATATAAAAGCCCGCAGTCATCCCGAACTCAAGGTATGAGATGAGAAGCCCGCCTACAATGCCTGTAAAGCTTGCAAGGGTGGCCAGAAGAGGGAGAGTCAGAATAGTGGCAAGAACTCGAGGAACCACTAATACGCGAATTGGGGAGGTTCCTAGAGCTCGAATAGCATCAATTTGTCCTGTTACATTCATAGCTCCGATTTCAGCACTAATTCCTGAGCCGACTCGTCCGGCGATTAATAGAGACGTAAAGATGGGGGCGAGTTCTCGTAGTAAAGAGACTGACACAATGGCCGGAACATAAAGAGTCCCCCCGAACTTTGCAAGTCCATAACCGAATTGTAGAGTCATCACTAAGCCGGTAACAAAACCGATGACAATGGTAATACTGAGAGAACCATAACCAATTTGAAGAATTTGATCGAATAATCGTCCGGGATAAAAAGGGGAATTCCAAATTCGTGCAAAGACATCTTTGGTAAAGATGAGTATGTCGCCAATAAGAATAAGAGTGTCTTTAATAGCGCTCATTTGAAGGTTAATTCCTTAATAAGTTGATCGGTGATTGAATCAGTACCTTGTTGAGGTAAAACTTCTAGAAAATCATAGTAGCAATTATTTCTTTTAGTATTTACTAAGGTCAGACGAAATCTCACGCCATCAATAGTGGCCTCACCTTTACTCATTAAAGCGGCACGGTCTTGAAGCATAAATTCTTTTTGTTCAATGATCTTAGAGCGATCAAGTGATTTAAAAGTTGTGTGGGCCAAGTTAGAGAGGCTAGCTGATTGAAACTCATTACAAAAACTTTGGATCATTAACGATGAACCATTAGGTCCATAAAAAACGTAATCATGATCCTGGGTTTTGACCTCTTTCCATGAAGAGGGAAGCTTAGAGATCGTATAAGTGTTCTTGGCACTCGGAGATTTATCAGGAGTAGCGAAAAAGCTACATGATGATAATAAAAGAAAAATTACAACCGAGCGCATAAGTCTACCATTTTTCATAGAATTTATTAACCTATTGTAATCTGTTGAAGCAAGATCAGAGATGTCAAAGATTGAGCGGTATATTTTGCCCATGGGAAAAATTTATCTTTAACAATAACCGATTCCGGTTACAATGTTGCTAATAGTTATACTTTCAAGCAGTAAGCTAGAGAGTTTAAAAAGACAGGAAGTCTTCTAGGATGAAACAGTTAATGAAATTGTTTATTTGTCTGATGCTCGCCAATCTGATTGGTGCGCGTGGGCTTGTGGCAGAAGTCATTAACCAAGAATCATTTTCTACTCACCTGCGTTGGAATCTCTTTGGACCTAAAAGCCAGTATGAAATTACCAAGAGGGGAGAAACTCTTCATATCGAAACTCATAATCAGAATATTTTTAAAATCCTGAAGGAAGAAA
>DATGND010000242.1:0-4044 GCA_035306925.1 Bacteriovoracaceae bacterium
AAAATGCGATTGCACATTCTAATATTATTATTCATTTTTGGTTCTGCCAGCTCGAAACCAACCATTATGCCCAGTGGGTATAAAGGTCATTCTGTCGATTGTACTGGTAGTTTAGTCAGTATGAACCGATGTTACGAAAAAGCCGCTGAACTTTGTCCCCATGGCTACGATATTCAAGAAAGGTTGGGGGAATCCTCTGGATGGATGGCAACGGCCAATTCCCAAAAAGGTTTATTGATTACCTGCAAAGGACCAGCATCTGATTCGGCCATTCAGGCCCAGGAAGGAGAATGCATGAAAGATGAAGAATGTGGTCCAGGAAAAGTCTGCGCGACAGTTAAAGGTGAATACCCAGGCGCTTGCCTTGAAAGTTTTACCTTATGGGTGGCTAATGCCAAAGGGGAGGGGAATCAAATAGTGTTGCGGGTTTCATTCATCGAATAGAAATTTTCACAAGATAACCAATATAGGAAATATAGCTAATAAGAAGAAGGATACCTTTTGGTCGAGTTATTTCTCCATCTTTTTTAAATCCATAGCCCATAACAAATAGAGAAATGGTTAATGCTGTCATGATCATTATATCCCTATTGAAAAATTCTTTCTCAATATCAACAGGTGAAATGACTCCAGAAATTCCAACGACCGCTAAAGAGTTTAAGAGGTTTGATCCAATGATATTTCCTATAGCAAGATCTGTTTCACCTTTCTTTATAGCTATGATTGAGGATGCAAGCTCCGGAAGAGATGTTCCTAAAGCAACAATGGTAAGACCTATTATGAGGTCAGAGACGCCCAAATATGTTGCAATACCTACTGCTCCATAAACTAAAACTCGGGAACTAACAATAAGTAGCACCAAACTTATTATTAGAACGAGTACAACTTTCTTGATATTTTGTGTTGAAGGAATTGAATCAAGTTCTTCGTCTACTTCTTCAGAAAATTTATCTTGTTTATTGTTAAAGCTTTGATAGATCGTCCAGCCCATGAGTCCTGCAAATATCAATAAGAGAATTAATGAATCAATGCGACTCAAATTAAGGTCAAAAAGAAGTGAGACGGAGATGAGGGTTATCCCTATTAATATAGGAAGCTCTCTTCTTATAACCTGGGATTCGACTAAAATAGGACGAAAGAGTGCTGTTGTTCCTAAAACAAGAGCGATATTTGTGATATTTGATCCATATGCATTGCCTATAGCAATTCCTGGGTTGCCCTCAAAAGAGGCCAATATAGAAACTACTAGTTCTGGAGCAGAAGTTCCGAAGCCGATAATGAGCATTCCGATCAAGAGTGGGGGCATCCCTAGTAGCTTTGCTATAACGGAAGAGGAATCCACAAACTTATCAGCACTGATAGTCAGAACTAGTAAACCAATTATAATACATATAAAGAATATAAAAATCATTTTTCCTCTTACTTCTTAAGCACGGTTTCCAAAGAGATTAGCAATTAAAGGTATGCTTAGAATTGAAATAGCATAAAATAAAACTGTAATGTCTCGAGAAAAAGATTCCACAATTTAAGTCTCCTAATGTGTAAAGAAAACACAATGGCGACCCTACCACTAACTACTTCTATTCTTAGAAGAACAGAACCCTTTTTGTGATAACTTATGAAAACATGCTCTTAATTTCTCGTCAAGATATATGCTCTTGAAGGAACTGACTCATAGAGACCAAAGAATATTACTTATTATGTGAGCTTTCTTAGTCAGGAAGTAGAGCGTGTTGTGTTGCCATAAAGTCGCTTGTAATTTCTAAGATTAAAAATTTGAAGGAGGAGTCTTTATGCTAGCAAAGGAATGTATGACAAAGGATGTAGAGCTAGGTTCGCCAAATATGTCTTTAACAGAAGCTGCAAAGAAAATGAAAGAAGGTGATTTCGGAATGCTTCCTGTGAGGGAGGGTGATCGGTTAGTGGGTATGATTACTGATCGTGATATCGCCATTCGTGCAGTAGCGGAAGGGAAGGATCCCAACAAGGTTCAAGTGGGAGAGGTAATGACTAGTAAAGTTCTTTACTGTTTTGAAGATCAGAATGTTCATGATGTTATAAAGAATTTGGGACAAAACAAAGTGAGAAGACTTCCAGTTTTAAATAGAGATAAAAGACTCGTTGGGATTTTATCACTAGGTAATATTGTGCACTCTGATGCTGATGCTAATGTCGTTGATGAAGCCCTTCAGCAAATAAGTCAGTAAAAACAACTTAACTTTTAAGAGAGGGGATAACCTAGAATCCCCACTCTTATGACTTTTTAGCGAGAAAAATAGACGTAACCGATTAAGTTATCGCGGAAACTATAAATCGCTACCAGATGGCTTGGCGTCTCTTGTCCCACAACTCCAGTGACCCATTCTTCATCTAGAACAGATCCATTAAGTATTGTTCTGTTCTTTATCTCACAATGAAGTTCAGGGTTATTTTCAAAACGTGCAGTATACATTTTGCGGAATGTTTCTATTTCGTTGCAAGTTTTCACCGGTCCTTCTTCAGCGAGTCGCCAGACTTGTACTTCTGGATGAAAGTAGCTGCAGAATGTATCAATATCTCTCTTGTTGTAAGCTTCGAGCTGACCTTGTACGAGCTCAAGCATTCTTTCTTTATTCATTATTTACCTTCAGTGAATACATAAGTTTTATTAGGTTGAATATTTTTCTTCACCTGCTTTAGTCCGGAACTCCAGGTTATTTCAATACGGTCGATCTTTTCAATTTTTCCTAACCCAAAATGAAGAGTCGAATCATTTTGTTGATTTAGTGTTCCGGTGACACCTTCTACTTGTCTTAAGAACTGACCGTTTTTATGAAAAACTCGCACTTGTGTTGTTACTGGAACCTTTCCAGACTTTGTTCCAATAAGTTTGACTCGAAGAAAGTTATTATCATTATCTATTACGTTTTTAAAAATACGAATACGAGGTGTCGCATCAACGGCCTCTCTTCCTGAAACAATCAGATCCATTTTTCCGTCATTGTTAAAGTCTGCCCAGGCTCCAGCATAACTGTCATAAATTTTGGGTCCGAGATGAGTGAGGTTTTGAAAACGAAAGTTTCCTCTGTTCTTAAAAAGAAGAGAGTAGGCATAGTTTAAATTATAAACTTGAGAAACATAGAGATCTATTAAACCATCATTATCAAAGTCAGCAGCAGTGGCATGGGCCCATAATTCATCTCCCTGATACTTGGAGTAGTCGCCAATCGGTTTAACAGGAAGTCCTGACTTGGCCCTCATATCTATGAATTTGTAATGAGGGGCCCCTGTATTTTTATAGACCTTAGAATCGTCGCAAACATAGCCTCGGTAATCATAGCTGGTTTTATTTTTTGGCGTTCCAACGAATTTATGAACAAGGTTTGAAACAAATAGGTCAAGGTTTCCATCATTATCGAGATCCGCCCATACTGAGCCGATGGTATGACCATATTTAGGTCCAAGTTTTTGTTGGAGATGATTGTCATAGTATTTATTCGGATTGAATTCACCTTGAACTCCGGCCTGTTGGGCCACGTCCTTCATTTTACCTTTGTGTGTTTGGAATAGGAAATTTTGTTTCAGACGATAATTTGAAAAATAAATATCCGGGCTTTTATCGTTATTATAATCGGCCCATACAATCCCACGAGTATAAGCAGGGAATTTGCTCATTCCTTGCTGACTACTAACTTCTCTAAATGCTTTACCATTCACGTTGATAAAGATTTGAGGAGGAACAAAGTTAAAGACATTGTTCTTGTAGATCTCCGTTCTTCCTACAATAAGATCAGGGAAACCATCACCATTTAAATCGCCGAATGAAATTGTCATGGCATCACTTGCCATACGAAGGCCATACTGAGAGGCCACATTATAAAAGTATTTGTTTTTTTGGATGAATAATTGTCCCTTGGTCGTAACGATATCAAGTTGCCCATCGTTATTGACGTCCAAGAAGGCCGGCATTCCACTCATTCTCGCTAATCCGGTTGCCGTGGTGATATCTGCAAACTTAATGTTACCTCCCTCTGAAATATTACGGTAGAGTTTATGGTGAGCAAT
>DATGND010000243.1:0-5415 GCA_035306925.1 Bacteriovoracaceae bacterium
TACTTACAGTTTCAGTTTTTGAAAAAATAAACATGACATAAGGGATTAACTATTTGGGAAAAGGATTTCCACAATGAAAATTTCAACGACACTTGTATTAGCTGTTTCTTTACTTTCTGCTGGCCAAGCTCTGGCAAAAAACAAAGTCATCTACGGTGAAGATAATAGAGTTGATGTAGTAAACTCGAATAACTCTCTTTTTGTTGAGTTGTCTCGTTCTACTGCTGCTATGATTAGCTCTGTTAACCTTCGTCCAGATGAGGATGCTGGCACAACTCGCATCGTAGGTAAAACTCTACGCTCAAGTGGGATCTGTGCAACTGAACGCTTTGCTAACCAAATCTCTGCTGCTAACTGTTCAGGATTTCTAGTAGGAGAAAATCTTCTTGTAACAGCTGGTCACTGTATCCGCAATAACTCTGATTGTAGAGGTTATAAGTGGGTTTTTGATTACAAAGTTGATCATGAGGATCAAGGGGAAGTGGTTGTTGATTCAACTTCTATCTACTCTTGTAAGCGCATCGTAAACAGATCTCTTAATTCTATGAACGGAGATGATTGGGCCCTTCTTGAGCTTGATCGTAACGTAACAGATCGTGCTCCTCTTACTTACAGAACATCTGGTAAGCCAAGAGTCCAGGATCCTCTCGTTGTTATCGGTCACCCAACAGGTATCCCAACTAAAATCGCTGATGGCGCTAATGTAAGAAGTCTATCGAGCACCTACTTTGTGGCTAACCTTGATACTTTTGGTGGTAACTCTGGTTCAGCTGTTTTCAACGCTCATACAGGTGTTGTGGAAGGAATCCTTGTTCGTGGTACAACTGACTACGTTTACAACAGAGAATTAAAATGCCAGGTATCAAACGTGTGCACAAACTCTGGTTGTCGCGGTGAGGATGTGACTTACATCACAAACATCCCAGAATTACAATAATCTTACATCTTCTTACGGCCCTCGCTTGAGGGCCATTTTTATTTGACGTATTTGATCTGTTTTTGAGATGCTCTCCCGATGATTAAGGAGAACATTATGAAATGGATGTCTTTACTATTATCTTTTGGTGTTGTGAGCACTTCTGTACAGGCCGCAACTATCGCAGTAATTGATTCCGGTTTAGATTATAAGCACGAAATGATTGTGCCAAATCTTTGGACTAATCCTCTTGAGGTTTTTGATAATCGCGATAACGATGGAAATGGATATCAAGATGATGTTCACGGATGGAACTTCGCTGAGCAGAATTCGGATATTATCGATTATCGTTATCTAGGAACTTTCTCAAACGATCCTTATAAGTTTTTTGAGATCCAAGCAAAGCAATTCATGGGGACTCTCACTGAAGAGGATAGAAAGTGGGCCAATGAAAAATTTGCTGATCCTAATTTTGTTACAGAGGTTAGCAAGTTTGGTAACTTTATTCATGGAACTCACGTAGCTGGTATCGCTATTAAGGGAACATATTCTCAGGCCATGGGCATCAAGCTTATTCCTACAGAAGTGAAGCCTTTCCTTGAAAATATGAGAGGACAAAAATCTCTTCGTTGGTCGATTCTTGAGAAGACTTTTGCTCAACTTGCCAAAGCTCAAATGGGACAGATGGTGGAGATCGCCCGTTTTATTAATGGTCACAAGGCCGAGATCGCTAATGGTTCTTTTGGGACAGGTTTTGGCCAAATCAAAACAATTACTGATAATGCCTTTAGAATTGCTTTCCTTAGAAAGCCAAATGCTGAGGAGTCAGATAAAGCCGCTAAATTGTTTATGGATCTTCTTCTTAAAGAAGGTCAGCAATTCGTAGCAGCAGCTCCAAACACACTTTTTGTTTTTGCTGCAGGTAACGATGGTACTAATAATGATGAAAAGCCAGTTTCTCCGGCAAACCTTCGTGCAGATAACTCGATCACAGTTGCAGCAACTTTCCAGGATCAATTCCTAGCTCCTTTCTCTTGCTATGGGGAAAAGCACGTTGATATAGCTGCTCCTGGTATGCTTATTAATTCGGCCATTCCAGGGGATGAGTACCTTCTTGTTTCAGGAACTTCTCAGGCAGCTCCATATGTTGCTAACGTAGCCGCTAGAGTTAAGGACACAAACCCTAGTCTAAGACCAGTGGATATTAAAAGAATTCTAATGGAAACCGTTGATAAGAAGCCTTGGCTTGCTGGTAAAGTCGCTTCTGGCGGTCTTGTAAATATGAAAAGGGCCGTTGCTGCTGCTGAACTTTCAAAAAGAGTAAACCTTTCTCAGGCCATCTCTTTAGCGAAGTCTCAGGTGAAATCTACTGGTACTGCGAAGTCTGTTAAGACTCCAGTATTCAACGTTACTCCGATTCCTTTAACTCCGCTTTTTAAATAATTTTCAATAACTTAGACACCCTCTCGGTTGAGGGTGTCTTTCTTTTTTACACCCTGCCTTAAGTTAAATTGCATATATTCATTCTGCTGGCATAATGCATCCCATCGTAAATGAATGCTGATTGGGAGACTTCATGAAATATTCTTTGGCACTTGCACTTGCTCTATTAACTCAGGCCCAAGCCGCTACCATCGCAGTCGTTGATTCAGGTGTCGATTATCTTCATCAACAGTTGGCCCACAAAATGTGGTTGAATCCCATTATCGAATATAAAGGTGAATTCCCAAGGGCCATCAATGGCTGGAACTTTATCGATAAAAATAACGAGATTTTTGATCACTCTCACATTGATTCTTTTCCTGACGACGTTTTTCGCTATTTTGAAGTAGAGGCCAGATATAATGCGGGGACTTTAACAGCGGAAGATCGAAAGTTTATTTCTGAAAGACTTACTGATGAAGAGTTCTACGCCAAGATTTCTGCTTATGGCGGATATGCTCATGGAACACATGTGGCAGGAATTGCTACTAAAAATACTGATCATGAAATCATTGGCCTTAAGTATATTGCTACCAGCCTAAGCTCAATTCTGGATCATCTGCGCAGTTCAAAAAGCAGCAAGAAGATGACCGCTGAGGAAACATTTCATTATTATTTGGCCTACATTGCTCAAGCACAGGGTGATAACTTTGCGGCCGTTGGAAGATTCCTGGAAAAGCATGTTGCTGATGTGATGAATGGTTCTTACGGGGCCGCGTTCAAACAGATTCAAAGAATTTCTGACACTGTTTATAGAGAGGTTTATCAGAAATCACCAAATGCCGATGAGTCTTACAAATCGGCCTATATTCTGCAGTACTTTGTTTTAGAAAGTTATAAAAAGACTCTGGCAAAAAATAAGAATACACTTTTTGTTTTTGCTGCAGGAAATGACAGCTCTAATAACGATCTTTATCCAGCAAGTCCGGCCAATTTGAATGTGGAAAACTCCATTACGGTGGCCGCAACACATGGCACGCATTCTTTGGCGAAGTTTTCTAACTACGGGGCAAAGACAGTTGATGTAGCTGCTCCGGGTGTGAATATTTATTCAGCGGCACCTGGAACGAACAATGTTCCTATGTCAGGGACCTCACAGGCAGCTCCTTTTGTTTCACGAGTGGCCGGAAAAATTAAAGACGCTAACCCTCGTCTGACTCCAGCTCAGATTAAGCAAATTTTGATGGAGACTGTAGATAAGAAGTCATTTCTTAAAAATAAAGTTAAGAGTGAGGGGATTGTAAATGAGCAAAGAGCTGTAAGAGCAGCTGAGCTTTCTCGCAATCTTACTTTAACTCGTGCTATCTATCAGGCGAATGTGCAGATATCTCAGTCTGCAAAAAGCTTTATCCCTTTTAGGAGTCCGGTTGAAGATTTAAGATTTGTAGAACTTCCTTCAACTTTCACTGAGTAAAATAAGTAAGGCCTAGAGTCATCTAGGCCTTAAAATTTCTAAGAGCTTCCTTCACTTTCGGTAACAGAAAATAACAAGCAATAATGTTTGGAAATGCAAGCATCCCATAAAAAGCATCGGAAAGATTTAAAACAATATTAAGCTTTGTAATGGCCCCAACATAAATCATAGCAATGAAAATAACTCGATAAACTGGAATAAACTTTTTCCCAAAGATAAAGGTGACCCCTTGTTCTCCGTAATAAGACCAGGAGATCATAGTGGAGAAAGCAAAGAGAGTTACCGTAAGAGTCACGATATAACGTCCCCAAGGTCCTAGAACACTCTGAAAAGCATGGGCCGTCATATCAGAGCCTTCTATTCCGGACAGTTGCCAGGAATCAGTAAGAATAATGGAGAGAGCTGTAATGGTACAGACAACGATGGTATCGATGAAAGGTTCAAGAAGGGCCACGATACCTTCTTCAATAGGTGTTGATTTAGCCGCTGAGTGGGCCATGGCCGATGATCCCATTCCTGCTTCGTTAGAAAAGCTTGCTCTTTTAATCCCCAGAATAATAACTTCTTTAACGGCTACCCCTGAGAAAGCACCAATAGCAGCAGTACCCTTGAAAGCCCCTTCAAATATGAGATTGAAGGCGTACGGAATTTGATCATAATGATGAATAACCACTGAAATGGCCCCTAGAAAATAGATCATGACCATGAAAGGGACGAGTTTTCCTGTAACCTTACCTATACGCTTAATACCACCAATGAGAATGAGAGCAGCCATTAGGCAAAAAACAAGTCCACTGGCCCATGCAGGAATACCTGTGGTGGCAAAAACCACTGACGCCATCTGGTTGGCCTGGAACATGTTTCCCGCACCCATTGAAGAGAGAATAGTGAAAATAGCGTACATCCATGCTAATGGCATAAAATGTTTTGAAAGACCGTTTTTGATAACAAACATCGGTCCGCCATTCACTGTTCCATCTGGGTTAACTTGTCGATAGAGAAGGGAGAGTGTGACTTCAGTGAATTTAGTGCACATTCCGATAAAGCCGGCCAGCCATAACCATAAAACAGCACCAGGTCCTCCAAGAGTAATAGCAACGGCCACACCAGCAATATTTCCTAGTCCTACTGTTGCGGAAAGGGCCGCACAGAGTGCCTGGAAGTGAGAAATTTCTCCTTTATCTTCGGGCCTGTCGTGTTTTCCAACAACGATCTCTACCGCGTATTTAAAAAATCTAATTTGAGGGAAACCAAAGTAAATTGTAAAAAAGATTCCTGAAGCGACGAGCAAAATGACAAGGGGCAACCCCCAGATTAAATTAGCAAGGTCGGCAGTCCATTGTTCCATAGACTTCACACTCCTTTTAATTTTATTCCTAAAAGAAAATTAGAACAAATTAAGCGGAGTGCGACAATAGTAAATTATGAATAAACTATTTCCTCATTATATTCTTTAAGACATCATAACTGCACCCTTTCATTGGTGTTTAAGTCTCTCAATATCTCCATGCTCACGCCTCAAATCAATGTGTTATTCTGCATAATTTTGATATTCGTTGTGGCATCCCCAGAAAACAAGTTTTCTGGGGATGATTATTTGAGG
>DATGND010000244.1:0-6124 GCA_035306925.1 Bacteriovoracaceae bacterium
GTAATAACAATGGCGTTATCCACCAACATTCCCATAGCAATGATTAAGGCGAGAATTGAAATAGAATTCAGTGTAAAATCAAAGTATGGCATTAGTCCAATGGCCGATAGAAGAATAACCGGCAAGGAAATAGCAACCATCAATCCTAAGCGACCAGGCATAAAAAAGAAGAGAACAAGCATCACAAGAATTAAACCTGAAATAGAGTTTCCTGAGAGTGTTTGAAGTTTTGCACTCACTACTTCCGCTTCATTGTTAAAAACAACGAACTTATAATCCTTATACTTTTCTTGATATCGAGCAAGTACCGGTTGCACCTGATCAACGAGTTTTAAAGTATCTGATCCCCCTTTTTTAAGAACAGAAATAAGAGTAGCTGGTTCTCCCATGTAACGAGTGAGTGTGCGGGCTTCCTCTTGTCCATCCACCACCTCAGCAATATCTCGAAGATAAATCATTTGACCGGAGAACGTTGATCGAATCGGAGTATCAGCGAGTTCCTTGGCGGATTGAATTTTAGCATCGACCTTTACAATTTGCTGAGTGTCCTGAGTTTCAATTTCTCCTCCTGGAATATTGACGTTTCTGCTTCCGATCTTAGAGAGAACCTCTGTAACACTGATATGGTATTCATCAAGCTTTTTACTAAAAAGACGTATTTCAAATTCTCTTTCTCTGTAACCGTCTAAATTTGCGGCCTTCACATTTTTATCGTCTTCGATATCTTCCTTCAAAGCATAAGCGATAAGATCTCTTTGACGATGATCATTACCTCCAACTACGGCAATTTCCATCGCCGCGAACTCTTCAGAATTTAACTCTGTAAACTTAGGCTTATCTTGAAGATCTGTTGGCAGGTCTTTAGCACGGTCCATTGCCCGTTGAATATCTCCCATCACATCTTTAATAATAACTTTGGGATTATCCATATCCACACGGATGACAATGCGGCTTCTTCCTGACTGTGAAACAGAGCGTACATCTTTAATGCCGGAGACGCCTCTTAATTCATCCTCAATAGGCTTTGTGATCTTGACTTCAATATCTTCAGGGGTCGCCCCAAAATACTCCGTTTCAATAATGGCAGTAGCAAAATCCACCGAAGGGAAAGACTCCGCATTCATAGTGGTTAAACCTTGGTAGCCAAAAAGAATAAGAAAAAGCGAAATCACCAAAGTTAGCTTTGGATTCTCAATAAAGAACGATGAAAGCTGTCTCATGATTAAATCCTATTAAAGGCACATGGAGTATCCGGAAAGATCACCAGATAATCAAAAATACTGTTTAGAATCTGCAATTGAATATCAATGGTCGCAAGCTCTGATTGAAGAAGAGCGTCCTGATCCATAATTAAATCATTAACTGAAACCCGGGCCTGCTCATATTTCTTTTGCATTCCCTTTAATCTTTTTTCTAATTGTTGAGTAGTGACTCGTTGAGAAGTTATCACCTCATTGAGCATCTTGATCGTTTTCACAAATTCACGATGAGTGTTCATCACTCGGGCATTAGTAGAATTGATGGCCGAAATTAAGCGCTTCTCATCATAGAGTTCCTTTGACTTCTGGGTCTTTTCCTTCGTTTCACCTAAAGGCATATTGAACTCAATCCCCACTTCATAACCAGTTCGGTTACGATCAGTCATATCTTCAAAGGAGCCTCCGTAACTTCCTCTAAGATTTAAAGGAGTCTCTCCCGTAGTAGCATCGCTTAGGCTCACGCCTGTAGCTTTTACAGTACCAAAAAGTTTAACATCGATATCAGAGTATCGAGAATTCTCTATGCGACTATACTCTCTTATTTTTTTAAGAAGCGTTACTAGCTCATCATATTTTGTATACTGATAAGGAGTTTGTTGGCCTTGAGAAATTTGAAAAGTACAACTTAAAACATCACTAAATGCCTTCTCAACATCATAGTTTTCAATCACGATATCCTTATCGCTTAATTCTGGAAGAAGATTTTTTAACTGAGTAAGATATAACTCTCTTTGATATTTAAGATAGGTAATATTTCCTTCTCGAGAGGAGACTTGTGCATTGTAACGGGCCACTTCGTCAGCTTCGGCTACTGCATTCTTTAATCGTTCACTGGCTTCTCTAGCTTGCTTTTGAGCAGTCTTTAAAAGTTTCTGAGAGGTTTTTAAAGAAAGATCATTGGCCACTAAGGACCAGTAAAGCCTTCTTAAAGAAATATGAAAGGTCTTTTCTTGAATCTCTTTTTCGATTTGGGCCCTTTTAACTTCTAACTGTGAGTTTTCAATCTTGGCCTTACTCATCCTTCCAAAAAGATCACGCCAAAGGTCCACGCGCATAGTAAAGGCCAAGGTCGTTGTAGTGGCGTTATTGAGTGTACCAATAAAGGGTGAGCTTGCCGATCTCTGATCAGTGATGACACTGACACTGGTATCAACTCCTTGAGAAAAGTTTTGCCTAACTCCAAGATGAACTTGTTTTACCGGACTAAAAACCGGAGAAAATTCAATTAAGGCCCGTTCATTGGTTTCAGCATAGGAGCCCTTTCCAAAAAGCTCAGGGGCATAATCCTCTTTGGTCTCGCCTAAACGAATGAGAGAAGATTGAAAAGCGGCTTCGATTTCATCCAGTCGTGGAGAACCGCCTTTAGCAAGTGTTTTTAAATATTCTTCAGTAAGTTGAACTTTCGCTTCAATTGAAAAAGAAAAGACCAGAATAAGGAGAAGAGTAATTTTGTGCATAAACCGCCGACTAAAACAGTTGTTTAATTCACTATATGAGAATGCATAAAATTATGTCAATTTGGAATAAAAGCTACTCATAAAGCATCATCAAGAAGTCTTAACTTTAAATGCTATGGGCTTTGAAAGAGCTCAGTTTCAGTGTCATATAACAGTAAAAAAGAAGGTTCCTATGACACAACAGATCAACCAATCACAGTCAGAATCCCACCCTCTCAATCCGGAAGTTTTTCTTGGAAAAGTCCTAGGGGAAGTAAGTACTAAGCTAAGTGACGGACAGGATTTTACTGACATCCTAGATTTTCTTTTTAACACCCTTAACATCATCATCCCCTATGAACGAATTGGTATAGCTTTAGTGGAAGAAGAGAGTAATCCACCCCTTATTTGTTCGAAGTGGTTAAGAACTAAATTACCCAAAGTTTATCTGGGGGAAAATTACTGTGCCCCCATTCAGGGAACAAGTCTTGAGAGAATCCTTAAGACAGGACAGCCTAGAATTATAAATGATCTCCTCGAATACACAAAGGATCATAAACCATCCAAGTCGACCGAACTTATACTCAAAGAAGGAATTCGTTCCAGTCTTACATGCCCTTTAAAGGCAGAAGGTAAACGAATGGGCATTGTCTTTTTTTCCAGCAGTAAGCCTGATACCTATCGACATGAGCACATAGATACATACTTAAAAATTGCTGATGAACTTTCCGTCATTATTGAACAGTTTCGTCTACGAAATTGGTTTCATGAAGATGCCTCGCGGGTGAGAAATATGCGGATGCTTCTTCACGATTTAAAAAATCCTCTTACCGTTATGAAAACATTTCTAACCATATCAGAAAAACAATCTTGGTTTCAAAACTTGGGGGAAGATGCAAAGAGAGTCTTTGATACTTTAAAAAGAAACTCAGAATTCATGCAGGAGCTTATAGAAGAACTTTCTGACTTACAAAAGCTAGGGGCCGATAAAAATAATTTAGAACCTCGAGAAGTCTCTCTTCATTCTTTTATCCCCAATCTGGCCATCAGAGCAAGGGAACAAGCAAGCCGCAAAGATTATACAGTGACAATCAAAACAGGCGCCAATCTTCCCGAGATGGCCCATTTTGATGTTACTCAAATCCACAGAGTCATCGATAATCTCGTCTCAAACGCCTTCAAGTTTTCACATAGAGGCTCAAATGTAACAATAAACATTACCAAAGGTGATGGAAGAATAATCTTTGAGGTAACAGATGAGGGACAAGGAATTCCTGAAGATGAGATGTCAAAACTTTTTTCTGAATTTGGACGAACTAGTGTGCAGCCCACCGAAGGAGAAAAGAGCACAGGACTGGGGCTTGCCATTTCAAAGAAAATAGTTGAACAGCATGGGGGAGAAATCTCAGTAAGAAGTCAGGTAGGAAAAGGCTCTACCTTCTCTTTCTGGATTCCTATGAACAATGTCTTACAGTAACAGACTCTCCTACACTCTTGAAACTGATCTAATTTATTATAATAGATGAGATTTAAATTAATCATTAAGACTTTACGCATATCTCTACAAAAAATTCAATGAAGAGCATAATAGAAGCAAGGAGTAAGTCATGAAATACTTCACTTACTTTTTAGCTTTTTTCTTTATTCTCGCATCTGCCTATGCTCAAGAAGTCAAAGTGGAAAAATTTGAGGGCCTGAAAGATAACATATTCATTGGATTTTCCAAGTGCGTAAATGTTGGGACAGACTTGTGGACCGGAAACCAGAGAATTGTAGAAGGTGAACTCATTAGTTCCTATTGCCGCCCTAGCGACCTGGTCGTTAAGTGCAGTTATATGGATTCTCAGCAAAAAATTTTTAGCGATGAAATGTTTGAAGGTGCTATTTATGAAAAATTATTGGTTCTTGTAAATGATAACACCTCTATCGTAGGCGATGTGGACTCCAAAATCGTTCACTTAGAAACAACCTGGCAAGTTGAAAAAGGTCGTGGTCGAATTACAAAGGTTTGTACCGGAGGATGGGACTACGAAAGTAATTTAGAGAAAATGGAAAAAGAGAATGAAGAAGCTAAAAAAAATAAATAAGCCCTCAACTTGGAGAAAATATATGATTTTATTAATCCTAAGTTTTATTTATCCTTTGGTATCTTTGGGACAACCTCAAAGGCTTCAGGATGATTTTTTTCTAGCTTCTAATAACTGTACCGGTATACGAACGAAAGTCAGTACAAAAGAACAATCGGTCATGCCTACCCTTACCGTTTCCTTTGGCTGTAAACGAAACGATGGTCTAAGCCTCACTTGTTCGATAGTAACAGAGCAAGGGATCATCGCTTCCTTTGAAATGAAAGGAGGAGTTGAAAACAATGTGGCCACTCTTGAAGGAGATCACCATCATTTTAAGCTCAAAGGAGTAAGTGAAGGTTCCGGTAAGTTCAGTTCTGCTTCTAATCTTTCTTTTGGTGATGACTATGACTTAACCGATACCAGAGTCTGTGAAGGAATCTGGAGCTATAACACCATACTTGATGCATGGATCAAACAGGAAGAACAAGAAGAAAAAGAACGAATCATTCAGGAGTCAAAGGAATCTAAGCCACCTATTGATATATAACTCACTTTCATTTTTCTATTAAAATATCTTCATTCATATTATGATTCTCTTTATATGTTTAAGCGAAAAATCGGATTAGCACTCGGTGGTGGTGGAGCACGTGGTGCGGCCCACATAGGTATACTAGAACACTTCGAGTCCATCGGACTAAAAATTCACTGTCTCTCAGGAACAAGTGCAGGCGCTGTTATTGCCTCCTTGTATGCCTTTGGCGTAGATCTGGAAACAATGAAAAGGGAGTTAAAAAAAATTAATCCCATTCCCTTTACATCATTTAAAATAGGAAAGCTTGGTCTCTTTGAAAATACTGAGATGAAGGAAATGCTCGAACGACTCCTTCCTCCCAATGCCCAAATAGAAAATGCCCACATCCCCTTGTCTATTAAGGCAACCGATTTAATCACAGGAGAGAGTGTTTTACTCACCCATGGAAATGTCATTCAAGCTGTAATGGCCAGTTCCTGTGTTCCCGGCTTTTACCTTCCCATTGAAATGAATAATATGATTCTAGTGGATGGTGGGATTACAGAAAACGTTCCCCTATCTGGTTTAAAATTTCATGGGGCCAATCTTTTAATTGGAGTTAACCTTAGCGGTAATACCACTTACTCAAGGCCTGCAGGGATCCTTGATGTTGTATCTAATGCAATGGATATCGCCATTGATGTACGGACGAAAAGACAACTTAAAGAAGCGGACTTTGCTATTTCCATCGACCTAACGGAATACTCCCGAACTTCCAGTAAGGACTTTGACACTCTCATTAACCGTGGTCGTCTGGCCGCCCGACATAAAATTCCGACTACCGGTAGT
>DATGND010000245.1:0-8061 GCA_035306925.1 Bacteriovoracaceae bacterium
TCGTCAAGAAGCACAACTTTTTTTGGATCAGTTAACTTTCCAGTTAATCCATCAAAGTCCTTTCCTCCGGCAATTCTAACTTTACCTAGGGCGGAGAGCTTTGCTTCAAAAACAGCTTTCTTATCTTTAGCTGGATGAACTTCGGCCTTAATATCCCAGTAACTTGATTTTTTAAAACGCATTCTTTCCCGTTCACGCTCAACGATCATTTTAAGACCTGTAGACTGAACACGACCGGCCGATAGCCCGTAAGCAATCTTTTTCCAGATTAATGGAGAAAGTGTATAGCCATAAAGTCTATCAAGAATACGGCGGGTTTCCTGAGCGCGAACAAGTTGTTCGTCAACTTCACGAGTATCTTTGAGGGCCTTTTGAATGGCCGTTTTGGTAATTTCATGAAAGACCATGCGCTTCACTGGAACTTTTGGTTTTAAAAGTTCAAGTAAATGCCATGAGATAGACTCCCCTTCGCGGTCTTCATCCGTCGCCAAATAGACAGCATCAACTGTTTTTAGTTTAGCCTTCAAATCAGTGATGATTTTTTTCTTGTCCTTAGGCACCACATAAAGGGGTTCAAAGTTATCATCTACATTTACCCCCAGCTTGGCCCACTCTTCTTTTTTATAGGCCGCTGGAATATCTGCCGCTGACTGCGGAAGGTCACGGATGTGTCCCATACTAGCTTCCACAATATAATTACTAGGGAGAAATTTGCGAATGGTTTTTGCTTTTGTTGGAGACTCAACAATAACCAGATACTTTTTGTCTGCCATTTTTTTCCTACATATATATAGACATATCCTTAATAGAGATAAGGGCCATCTGGAAAAACGTCAAGAATTAAAATTGATTTGCATCAAGTCATAAAAAAGAAGGCCCCCAGTTTTTGGGAGCCTTGAGTGAACTTATCTAATAAAGAGCATGTCGTAAAATTTTGGAACCGGCCATTCCTCATCAGGTACGATTTCTTCAATTTGGTTACAAAGTGAAGCAATCTCAACAGATAAAGGCATAAGTTCATCTGCGATGACTTTGGCCATCTTCTCTTCATGACCTTCTTCATGAAGTTTATCAAGAACATCAGTCATGTGGTTAGTTTTATCATAAAGTGAAGAAGTTAAACTTGTTAACTGAGTCAGAAGCTGAGTTTCAAGGCCATGATCAATACCTGCTGCTTTAAGTTGAGCAATATTTCGAGCCAAAGCTCCTTTATACTCAACTGCAACTGGTAGAACTTGCTTTAAGACCATCCCTCGTAGAGTTTTAAGTTCAATATCACGACACTTAATGTAGCGCTCAAGCATAACATTGTGTCTTGTTTTAATTTCAGATTCTTTAAAGACTCCTGTCTGGATGAGAAAGTTTGTCTTCTTAGGATCCTTTAAAACTGAAATGGCCTCTGGAGTTGTGCGAAGATTTGAAAGGCCACGTCTTTCTGCTTCTTTTCTCCAGTCATCTGAGTAACCATCTCCATTAAACATGATGGCCTGAGCATTCGTATACCACTTACGAGCAAGGGCGGCTAAAGCATCGTTTACAGACTTACCTGAAGAAATTTCTGCTTCTAAGAAAGCATTAGATTCTTCAAAAACATCTGCCACTGCAGCGTTAAGAATAGAAAGCGGATAACCTGGAGAAGCTGAAGAACCACAAGCACGGAACTCAAACTTATTCCCAGTGAAAGCAAAAGGAGAAGTTCTGTTTCTATCAGTATTGTCCTTAGCAAGGTTAGCTAATTGTCTTGCCCCAAGATCCAGAAGTTTTTTATCACTTGGTGAATAAACATTACCTGAAACAATAGAATCCACGATCTTTTGTAGAGTATCCCCTAGGAATACTGACATAATGCTTGGAGGGGCTTCATTGGCACCAAGACGATGATCATTTGAATGAGATGCAATACCCATTCTCATCATGTCCTGATGGCGATAAACAGCTTCCACGACGGTGGCAAGTACGGCCATGAAGCGATAGTTTTCATGAGGATTATGGCCAGGATCAAGAAGGTTAACACCTGTATCTGTCGACATTGACCAGTTTAAGTGTTTACCAGAACCGTTCACTCCAGCGAATGGCTTCTCATGAAGAAGACAGACAAAATCATGCTTTAACGCCACTGTACGCAAAATAGTCATGATCATTTGGTTATTATCTGAAGCGATGTTGGTATCTCTGAAGATCGGAGCTATTTCAAATTGCCCTGGAGCAACCTCATTATGACGAGTCTTAGCTGGAATTCCTAGTTTATAAAGTTCAATCTCCACTTCTTGCATATAAGCAAGTACGCGGTCTTCAATCATCCCGAAGTAGTGATCTTCAAGCTGCTGATTACGAGAAGTCAGTGAGCCAAAAAGTGCACGACCGGTCATCACTAAGTCCTGACGACCAAAGTAGAAAGCCTTATCAACTAGGAAGTATTCCTGCTCGATACCACAAGTGGTGATGATTCGAGAGACATCGGTCATTCCAACAAGATGACAGAACTTAGTCACCACTTCATTTACTTTGATTTCAGAACGAAGAAGAGGTGTTTTAGTATCTAGTGCATCACCGTGATAGGAAACGAACGCTGTTGGAATAACCAGTGTTTTTCCATTCGGTGATTCTTTAATAAAGATCGGAGAAGTTAAATCCCAAGTTGTATATCCACGTGCTTCAAACGTTGCACGAGATCCACCATTCGGAAATGATGAAGCATCGGGTTCCCCTTGCATAAGCTGAGTCGCAGAGAGACGCTCAATAGGTCTATCATTCTCGAAGTCTAAGAAAGCATCATGTTTTTCTGCAGTAGAACCAGTTAATGGCTGGAACCAATGACAGAAGTGAGTTGCCCCTTTTGAAATCGCCCACTCTAGAACTGACTGGGCCACTTTAGTTGCGAGCTCTCGAGTTACTTCCTGAGTCCCTTCAATAACTTTTTTTAGATTTTCCTTATCTTCTAGAGAAAGAACTTTTGATAGATGGTAATTGTAAACGTTGTCACCATAGTACTGACTGACTTTTAGAAACTTTCCTTGTTGGTTGAGGGGAATTTCACATTTACGGGATTTTCGGCTAATTACAGTTTTGCGTGCTTTGAACCTGAGTTCACTTGCCATAGATTTCTCCTAGAAGAATGGACTTCAATAAAAGATTTGAATGTCGTAAGTTATTAACTAATCGACTTTTTTAAAAAAAATTATAAACCTTTTTAAAAAAGTATTAATTTTTTTTAATAAATAACTTCAATCAACTATGATCTACCATAGCATTATTCTAAATTTTGGCCCAAGCGACTCCCTACCTGCTGAGTTAGTAGATCTCATTAGTCTCTCATATCCCCCTCCGTTGCACCCTGGGCGAGCTGCTGGTCTTTATTCTTCCCGGACTAGTCTTTTGGAAAACTTAAGAAAAATTCATCCTGAGGCTGAGTTTAAAGATCTGGCCTTAAAGGGACATGGGGAACTTGAGCACTACCCCGACTTATGTCTCTCCTTATCTCACTCCGCCCATGCCGGCGCCTCAGCTTTAGGGCGAAAAGAAGACTATCTTTCTTTAGGGATAGATATTGAACCTTTGGATCGATTGGTAAAAGAGAACATCATCCAACGTGTTACGACTTCTCATGATCTTAAACTCTCCAATAGAGAACTGTGGTGTTTGAAAGAAGCCATCTATAAGTGTGTTTCTAACTCACAATTATTTTCTGGAACGCTGGAGTTTAAGGATATGCAGATAAGAGAAACGAATTGGATCCACTCCCCTTCTGGACTTCAAGGGGAGTGGAAGTTATGGCAGGAACTTGATCATCAAGTAGCTTTGGCTACTTTAAAAAATCAAAACTCTTAATCGCTAGCTCTCGATCAACCACTGCAATTTCTTTGATTGTTCTTGGAGCTTTCGCAGGTGTGATCTCTACTCTTTCAAGCTTATCTAAACGTGAAACAATGAACTCATAGTTTTGATCTACAAGTAAGTATTGTGAAAGATTAGAAGCATCATCTTTTAAAATACGAAGACCATTTAAAAAGATCACTTCATCACCGGCATTAAGGCCAGCCTTATAGGCCGGAGAATCAGTCAGAACAGTTTTGACAATGGCGCGATC
The DNA here is from genome assembly GCA_035306925.1 of Bacteriovoracaceae bacterium. Lineage (GTDB taxonomy): Bacteria > Bdellovibrionota > Bacteriovoracia > Bacteriovoracales > Bacteriovoracaceae > Peredibacter. Next base: position 4,088 of record DATGND010000245.1, read on the forward strand.
TCCGCTGAACTCAAAATCAGCTCCAATCCAAGGAGTGTCATTTTCATTATAACGAATCTCACACCCCATGTTCTTTAAGTGGGTTTCAAAGTCGATATCTTCTGTTGTCTCAACCATAGTGGAGAAAGCATTGAGTACATCCTCTCCTCCAATGGCTTTGATCATGTCATAAACTTCTTCTTTAGTAATTCCTCTTTCTGGACGCTCTTTATAATCCTTCCACAGCATTTTTAGTAACACATCAACGCCACTACCTTTTTGAAGAAGCATAGAGTGAAGACACATAAAGACCAGCCCACCCTTAAGGTAGTAACTCACAGAGGAGTTTTTATAGTTCTCATCTGCTCGATAGAGTTTAATCCACGCATTATAAGAGCTTTGCTCCAGAGAGTGGTAATGTCTTCCAGGAATTGAAAGATAGTGATCAAGGTTTGTCTTAACGACATCCAGGTATTCTTCAATCGTGGCAAGACCTGCTCTAAAGACAAAGAGATCGTCCATAAAGCTAGTCAGACCTTCAGCAAGCCAAAGCATTGAAGTGTAGTTCTCATTTTCATAATCAAATGGTCCTAACTCAATAGGACGAATTCTTTTTACATTCCATAGGTGGAAGTATTCATGGGCCACAAGAGAAAGATAGTTTCTATAATCTTTTTTATTATTGAGCTTTCTTCCATCGAAATGAAGTGCTGTTGAATTGAGATGTTCTAAACCTCCATAATGTTTTGGAACAAAATGAGTTAAGAAGACATACTGATCATAAGGAAGATCTTCATCAAAATGACGGGCCACCGTTTCGGTAATGGTTTGAATGTCTTTTTTTAAGTTATTATTGTGAGGATAAAGAGTTCCATAATGAACAATATGATGAGGTTTTCCTTTATAGAGAAAGCCATCTGTCTCCTGACAGCCGATTTCCACAGGAGTATCAATTAAAGTGTCATAGTCCGGAGCTTCATAGATGAAGATATCTCTTTTTTCGGAAATATCTTTTAATCCTGTTGATAGCTTTGACCAGCTAGGAGGGAAACGAAACTCAATAGATGGGTTAACCATTTTGACATCTTTTACTCCCATCAAATAACTTGGACCATGTAAGAAAGCATGAGAAGCATCCACGTGAGATGTCCGGACCGTCAGCTCCTTACAATAGATTTCATAACTCACTTCCACTTCGTTCGCAGGACTTTTAAGCTCGCTTTTAGTCCAGTCGATCAAGTAAGAACCTTTTGATACCTGAGTATGGTAAAGAACCTCTCCATTAGCTTGAGTGGCCTTAAACCATCTGATATGTCGTGAATACTCTCTTAACAGGTAGGAGCCAGGCGACCAAGATGGAAGAAACACTTCAACCTGATTTTTGTTTGCTTCCTTGGAGAACTTCAAAGTAACTTTAACCAAGTGATTTTGTGGGTTTTCAATTTGGACTAAGTATTGAACTTTCATTATCAATTCCTTTTCGTAAGACTAAGAAGGAGTAAATAGAGACAGAGTTTAGTAAAGTTGTTAAACTCTTAACTATATGGAATATACAATCAAAGCTACCGATATTCAGCTTGAAATTACCCAAGCCGCTAAAAATCAGCTCCGTTTAATGTCTGAGCATGACTATACCTTAAAAAATCAATTCTTTCGCATCCAAATTGGTGGCAAAGAATGTCATGGATTTACTTACCAATTAGGATTTACTGCAAAAGATCAAAACGATTTAGAGATCAAACAAGATGATCTCATCGTTCTTATGGACCCCTTCACTGCTTATTATACTCAAGAGGCTAAACTCGATTATCAAATGGATGATATGGGTAATGATGGCTTTACTCTTACCAATTTTAAAGAGTCAGAGCATCGTGGGAAATTCTTTAAAGATCTAAATAAGTTACCTCCTTGGGCAAAGGCATGAACCTCAATATAGATTTTAGATATTTTAAGGCCTTCTTAGTTACAGCTAAACATCTTAACTTCTCTAAAGCGGCCGTAGAACTTGGAGTTGCCCAGTCGGCCGTCAGTCGACAGATTAAGCTTTTAGAAGAATCCGTAGGAGATCAGCTCATTATCCGCTCTTCTAAGAAAGTGATTTTAACCGAAAAAGGTGAAGCCCTTTTAAAACTGATCAGCGAATTTGAACACTCGGTTCAGGATATTTTCTTCTCCCATCGAAACAAAACTATAAGGATTGGAATCCTCGAAGGAATTCTAGTGAATTGGTTTACTGACATTATTGAAGATTATTCCAAAATAAGTCAGCATCAATTGGTCATTGAGATCAATACCCTGGATCGTCTTAAAGAAAAGCTTCAAGATGGAAAATATGACATTATTTTTACCATTGAGAATATTCAGTCAGAACTTATAAGCTCCTTAAAGCTCTTTGAAGAGAAGATGATACTTATTTCTAAAAATGAGATTAATCCCAAAGAAGCTCATCTTCTTCCTTGGATTACCTACTCCGATCAGGATCATCTCTTTGGACTTTTCAAAAAAAGACCAGAGAAAGTTCTGGTGGTGAATTCTATTACTTCCATTATTAATTTGGTGGAGAAAGGATTAGGAGTGGCCATTGTTCCAGAGCACACTCTCAAGCCCTCTTTAAAGCTTAAACGCTATGATGTGAAAGCACTTAATAAGCAATACATCTATCTTTCAACTCTTAATTTTAAGAGTATGCCAACACATATTAAGGAAATCATAGGTCTTATTAAAAAGCGCTCTTAGGACAAGGAGTGCGCCCTAGAAAGACTCCACCATCTTCACAGAGAGTCAACTCAACTGGTGATGGTAAGTCTTTAAAGCGTCCAAGAGGATAAAGCTTTTCAGCAACCTCTCCTGAACTAAATCCCTTTCTCTTCACGTAAGGCCATCTCACTTTGACTCCAACCACTTCTGTTTGAGCATCTACGCCAAAATGAACTCCTTTTTCATTTTGAGAAGGAAGTCCACCTTGAGAATACTCAACCCATCGACGTTGAACGATATTTTGTCCTGCTTTCTTGGTATAAAGAAGAACCATGGCCCCTAGACCTGAAGTATTACTTTTATTTCCTTCCAGGTGAAAACGATAGGCCCTGCCAGTTGTTTTAACCTGGTTTTCAAAAACATAAATGCGAGAAGGAATCGAAGATCGCCGAATATTATTTTGAGCAGTGATGATATCAAGTTTTCCATCTCCATTGAGATCGAGGACGATGGAGGACATTGGATTAACGATGTCTAATCCCAATTGACCAGCATTATTGATAAAAGCATTGGTCTCATCTTGTTCAAAAAGAACTAATCGCGAATGAGGAGGAAAGCCAGAGTTATCAACCAGCAGATCAATTCTACCATCTAAATTATAATCAAACCAAATGGCCCTGCGGTCACCTTGGTTCCAATAATCATTATGAGCGTCACTGAGATACTCTGTTCTGATAAAATAAGGAGGATATGTTTCTTTGGAACCAGTGAGAATGCTTGATTTATCAACAGAGGCGTTATCGTAGGCGTGAGACAACTCCCCTAAAAATATATCCATTAAACCGTCATTATTATAATCGGCACAGGCACTAAAAAAACTTCTTCCTCCCCCCGTGGGAATGAGGCTTCCATTGTGATCAGAAGCATAATTCGTCTCTACTCCAATATCCTCAAAATAGCGGGAACCGCTCTCTCTTTCTCCTAAGTTGATCCAGAGTTTATTTTTATACCCACTAGAAGAAACGGTCAGGATGTCAGGGTATCCGTTTTGATCAATATCACAGCTGGAACTTCCAAATGTGGGTCTAGCTTCAGGAGGAAAAATTTGAGACTGATCTTTTACTGTTTCTTTCGTCAGTAAATGACTTACGTCTTTAAATTTACCTTGCTGATTTTCAAGCAATCTGTCGGCCACCATCTTCGGTTCATTACCGGTATTATCAAACCAGTTGGAAACAAAGATATCAGGCCAGCCATCCAGATTATAATCAATGATGGTTACACTACTTGTTGGTTCT
>DATGND010000246.1:0-2477 GCA_035306925.1 Bacteriovoracaceae bacterium
CTCTTGAGTCGGATTCATCTTTAAGATGAGTAATTTTACTCAGGAAAAACTTCTTAGGATCTTCACTTAAATTAACTGTTCCATGGAATACTAATGGCTCATGGGCGATCAGCTGCTCATGACATTCCGCATAGGTTTTAGGAAAAATCATGCATTCGATTTTAGAGGTAAGATCTTCAATGCCAATAATGGCCATCTTGTCCCCTTTCTTAGTCATGATTGTTTTAATATCGGTAATCATTCCAGTAATGACCATATTCCTTTTCGAAGGATCATGGTCATTACCTCTTGGCGAAAAACCATCCGGACGTGGAACAGTTGGAAGGTCATGAATTTCAGCAATCGTCATTGACGAAAGCTTCTTCATGATCTCACCAAGCTTTTCCAAAGGGTGGCCAGATACATAAATTCCTAAAAGCTCAGCTTCCATCATCAGCTTTTGCTTATCATCCCACTCTTGAGATTCCTGAATATGAAGTTGATCAACTGAAGTATCAACCGCTCCTCCCATATCAAAAAGAGAGGTTTGCCCCATCATCTTCTCTTCCTGTTTTTTCTCTGCAAAACTTGTAATGAGTTCAAGATTCTCTAGAAGAGTCTTACGATTGTATGTTTCACAGTTATCAAATGCCCCTACTTTTATCAGGGACTCCATCACACGCTTGTTAACGCTCTTGTGATTTACCTTCTCACAGAAGTCAATAAAGCTCGTAAATGGGCCATGCTCAGTACGAGCACGAACGATTTCTTCAACAGCTCCTTCCCCAACACCTTTGATGGCCCCAAGACCAAAACGAATGGTGTCGCCAATAACGTTAAAAAGCCATAAGGACTCATTCACGTCTGGCGGTAGGATATTAATGCCCATTTCTTTGGCTTCTGTAATATAAGAAGTGATTTTATCTTTGTTAGATAACTCTGTTCCTAGAAGAGCAGCAAAGAACTGAGCAGGATAATAACGTTTTAAGTAAGCTGTCTGATAGGCCACAATGGAATAGGCAACTGCGTGGGACTTGTTAAATCCATACTCCGCAAACTTTTCCATGAGGTCAAACAAGTGGATTGCCTTCTCTTCATCAAAGCCTCTTTCAACAGCTCCTTTTCTGAAGATCTCTTTATGATAGGCCATCTCTTCAGCTTTCTTTTTCCCCATGGCACGACGGAGCATATCCGCTTGTCCTAGGGTATACCCTGCAACCAAACGAGCAATGTTCATCACCTGCTCTTGGTACACAATAATTCCGTAGGTATCTTTGAGAACAGGCTTAAGTTCTTCAAAGATATAAACTTCAGGTTTTTGACCGTGCTTGATCTCCGCGAACTCTAAGTGCATTCCTGATCCCATCGGGCCAGGTCGATAGAGAGCATTGATCGCAGTGATATCATCAATGGAGTCCGGCTTAATTCTCTTACACAGATCCTGCATCCCCGATGACTCGAGCTGGAACACTCCAATCGTATCACCAGATGAAATCAGAGAATAAACGGACTTATCATTGTAATCGATACTCTCAATATCAAAGTCTGCCTTAAGATCTCGACGAATAAACTTCTCTGCATTGGAAATAACCGTTAGAGTTTTAAGTCCTAAGAAGTCGAATTTTACCAGTCCGATTTTTTCTGAGAAATCTTTATCAAACTGAACAACTTGTTCGCCCTTAGCTCCTCGATACAGAGGACAGTAATTAACTAAAGGCTCATCGGTAATAATAACTCCCGCCGCGTGAATTCCAGCATGACGGTTGAGTCCTTCAAGACGTTTTGAAATCTGAAGGATTCTTCTAATCTTCGGATCATTGTCTTCAAGCTCTTTTAACTTCGGCTCTTTATCAATGGCTTCCTGTAACTCAATTCCTAATTCATCAGGAACCAGTTTAGCGAGAGTGTCTGATTCTGCATAAGGAAGAGCAAATACTCGGGCCACATCGCGAAGAACCGCCTTCGCTGAAAGTGTTCCAAAAGTAATAATCTGCCCTACTTTTTCTTCACCATATTTCTTAGTTACATATTCAATCACTTCCTGACGGCGATCCTGACAGAAGTCGATATCAAAGTCAGGCATAGAAATACGTTCAGGGTTAATGAAACGCTCAAAGAGAAGGTTATATGGAAGAGGGTCTACGTTAGTAATTGATAAAGCATAAGCAACCAGTGAACCAGCACCTGAACCACGACCGGGCCCCACAGGAATCCCCTGAGACTTGGCCCACTTAATAAAATCAGATACGATCAGGAAGTAACCGGTAAAGCCCATTTGCTTAATAATACCGATCTCAGTTTCAAGCCTCTCTAGATACTGAGGTTTTAATTCTGACTCCCAGTTTTCTTTAGCAACTAACTCTCTAAAGTGAGGCCCTTCAAATCTTTCCTGCAATCCTTCTCGGGCCATTCTGATAAAGTACTCAACTTCAGTTTCACCAGTATCAATCTCAAAGGTCGGTAAAAGATAAATCTGCTTACCGCTCTCATCTTCCCAA
>DATGND010000247.1:0-3781 GCA_035306925.1 Bacteriovoracaceae bacterium
AATCTGATCTCCATTCTTGGAACCACATTCTATGTTTCCAATGAAATTGATTCATTCCATAAACCGGCCATTGAAAAGATTGAACTTCTCAACGATGCTTCCACTGATAATACTTGGAAGATATTTGTGGTTAAACCTTAGAACCACTCAACCTTGAAGTAATTGGCCCCAGAGCCATGAGCAGCTGTCAATCCCACCTGTGAGTCTTCGAAAATAATACATTCACTGGAATGGGCCTTTGAAAGTTCAATGGCCTTAAGATATGGCCATGGATCGGGCTTATGGAAAGGGCAGTCATCTCTGGTTAAGACAAAGTCAAAAAGATGGTCAACCTTAGTATTGAGTAAAATTTTATGGGTTATTACTTTCTCACTGGAAGTAACTAGGGCCAATGTAAGCTTACTCTCTTTGATAGAAACGAGAAATTCCATCATCATCGCAGAGATAAGATCTTGAGGAGTATCCAGAATGCTTAATAAGTTTGAACTTTTGAGGTTTCGGAAACTATCGCTATCCAGATGTGGGGGAAAACCCGGCCAGGTCTTTACTTCTTCATAAACTAAATGATCAGCTTTCCCTACCAGCTTTTGATGAATGATATCGGGAGGATATGGGGCTTGAATATTATATTCCAGACCAATTTTTTCCATGGCCTTGGCATGCAGGTGCTCACTGTCACAAAGGGTTCCATCCATATCAAAAAAGATGGCCTTGGTTTGCGGGTGGATATCCAGTAAATCCTTGATTCGAGGAATATTTTTTAAGCTTTTCATAGGGCCATCTTACTCGTAAAAGGGGGCAAAAGACCAGTTCATTATATTGAGTCTATTTATGGCCAAGAGAGCTTTGCTCGTGTAAAAAAAGTCTATATTTTCAGGAGATAAATTATGAGTTCATCTGAGGTCAAAAAAGATCTATTGAGCCAGTTATTATACGAAGCCAATGCTTACCGAAAATTCGATGATATCGAGAAGTTAGTAGAGCAAGGTCATGACCTTTCTCAGCTACCCGTTCAGCCTCTCTATGTTTCTCTCCAAAATGCCGGAGCAGATCAAGTTGCTCTGATTTTACCTAAACTTTCTCAAGAACAACGTCAGGCCTTAAGGGATATTGATCTTTGGAATAAGGATGTTCTTGATCCTCGGGCCGTGAATCGATGGATTGAGATTTATTCTCAATGCCCGGATGATCAAGTCACATTGGAGTTTCTAAAGAGTGAGGACTTCTTACTTTCCTTAAAGAATCAATTTACCATCCAAACTTTTGATACAGAGGATCCCGTTTATCCGGACAACGACAATTATTTTCTGACCGATGATATGCTTTTATTAATCGAGTACAGAGAAGACTTTCAACATGTACAAGAGTTAAAGGCCTTAATTCGTAAACTCTATGCTGATCTTGGAGTAGAGAACGCATACGCTTTCCTATTTAAGATGGTGGTGGATTCTTATATGATCATGGAGGAACAAAACTATCAGGATAAAGTAGATCGCTTAAGAGACTTTGGTTTTGTTGATTATTACGATGCTCTGGAGTATGAGGTTGGTTTCCGTGATGTTTTAAGTCTTGATCAGTTTATTAAAGAGAAGAAAGGACTAACCCCTCAAATCGATTTAATCAGTGCTAATCAGGCCCTTCATGCTTCAAGTCTAGTCAGTTATCAGTCAGGCTTTGATTCTATTAAAAATGCTCTGTTAAAGGTACAAGACCCCCTTCGTGAGCAGTTTCTGCAATTCTCTTTTGTCCGACTAGTAAACGCCAAGATTACCTTGGCCGATGCTTTAAAAAGCGGCTCAATGGCCATGAACCAGGTGGGGATGAAAACGAAAGCCGCCATTGAATTAGGCTTTAGTTACTTAGAGGGGCAGGAAGAAAACATTTTTAATAAGTTTGATTTCATTGATTTATATCGAATTGGAAACACACTTATTGAAGTTAATAAGAAGAAACTTCTTAAGGCCATTAGTAAGACTTATTTTGAAAATAATGAATATGAGTATTTTCTGGGACAATACTGGTCATCAGTTCTTTCCGCAAGCGAAGAGGATGTACCTAAGTATAAAGTGGATGGTTCAACCCCTGCCCAGGAAATCAATTCCTATGAAGTACTCAGACGTTGGGAACAGCAGATTGATACCTTTACGAGTATGGTTCCTTTCATGCTTACTTTCTTTAAGGGTATTCTGAAACTCAAAGAGGACAATCTTCTGCAAGATAGCTTCTACCTGAATTACGAGGTAGATAACATCGATTTTGAAGCTCTTATTATTTCAAGTTTCATCAACTTTAGCCTCGGAACCCTTAAAGCAGAGGGCGGAGCTAAAATGGGATTAAAGATTGAAGAACTCAAAGAGTTCTATCAGAAATTCTTCTTTAAAAAGGATGAAGAATATCTTTTAAGACCATTTGAAGATGAGGTTTTACACAAGACTCTCACTGATTTCACTTCTCAGTTTGGTCTCTCGGAAGTACCTCGTTTTGAGAACTACCTATATCAGATTATGGTGGAGCAGCTTAATGGTTATGAGTTAGACACTCTTTCTGAAGAAGACTTCAAACACATTGGTGGGCCTATCATATTGAATACAAATTTCAATTAGAATCTTTAGGCGGATTAAAGTAGTTATCAAAAACATCACTTAAGGACTTCCTGTAGAGGGAGTCCTTCTTATCACTGATCAAAAAAAGATTGTTTTTAATAAAATTGATTTCAGCTTTCTGCTGTTTAATAAGGATTTCTGCTTGTTGGTACTTCGTTAAAAAAGGGAGCTTTTGCGATAAGAGATTTTTAACTTTCAAAAGCCTTTGAGCATCTGAGGAGAGAAACTCGAAAAATTCAAAAGAGCTTTCCTTCTTGGAAACTGCAGGCCGGGGAAGAAAGTTAGTATCTTTAGGCTGGGATTCAATGAACTCTTCAAAGCCTTGAATATCGTCAGGAGAAGCAATCTTTATAAGCTTTTTCTTATCCATTTTTAACCTTTTGAATCTTTGTCATTAATTCTTTTAGAATTAATCGCTCTGTTTCGAGGTCAAAGATAATTCTGTGCATACGTCCGAAATTCTCCAGGGCCTCATAGGACTGCTTACTGTCCGTATTATGAATCTCTTGTTGAAGAAGTTTATTCTTTGAAAGCAGATGAGATTCCTTAACGTTCATTTTTCCTTCCTTTTTTTTATAAAAGATAGGAAGTTCTTCCAGCTCGGCGATCAGAGGAAGATTGGAAATAGATGATTCATGATCGGTCAAAACATAGACCGGATAAGGAAAGTTAAAATTCAGGTTTTTGGAAGAAAAATAGTTTTCGATTAAACCAATAAACTCCCGCTGCACGTTAAACTCAAGATTCTTTAAGCTAATCACTACAGGATGTTTTAAGTTCATCTGTTCATGAAGAATCTGATCGAGATCCTCATAAGAGGAGGATCGGGGAGTATAAATATGGTAGAAAGGTAAGCTCATAGCTCATTTTCTCCCAAAATCTAATTACCTGCAACCTATAGACTCTTTGTTAAAATCATTTCCTATGATTAAATAGAGTAAGATTATCACTGAATAAAAAGTAAAAGAGTCAGAATTTGAGCGCTTTTAAATTACCATTTATCCGAATGCCACAGGAATTTGTCATTCTCCTGAAATCCAATATGGGTGGCACTCCTAAGCCTTCAGATGTTTTTAAAGTTCTTGGAACTAATCCTGCACTCATGATGGTGATGGAGAAGGCCTTCTCTGAGTTTGATGATGGAAGAGGAATTGAAAAAGTCATGTCAGCTCTGGGTT
>DATGND010000248.1:0-12653 GCA_035306925.1 Bacteriovoracaceae bacterium
ACTTCTTAAAGAATCATCCTGAAGCTTGCTACCTTTCGGATGTGGCCACACCTGAGCCCTATCCACCATCAGGGGAACTCTTAAAGCTTAGTAATGTTTACCTGACTCCTCACATTAGTGCGCGATTTGAAACCATCTGGAATAAACTAGAAGCAGAATGCTTGGAAGTTATAAAGGATAAAAATGTTTAAGCACATTATTGAAAAGACTCCTTTAAAAACAATGACTCCTGATATTCTTCAAGACGATGAAGCCTCCGCTTTTCCTCGGGAAGTTCAAGGGCTTCTTGATGAGGGAATCCTTGATGGCTTTATCCCCAATCACCTTGAAGGGAATATGGGAAGCATTCAAGACACTCTTCACTTAGGAAGACTTCTCTCTCGCCGCAGTCTCACTACGGCCATTGCTCTTGGACAAACTCTTCTAGGTTCTCTTCCTGTTTGGCTTTATGGAAATGAAGAGCAGAAAAAATCACTAGTGGCCATATTAAAAAGCGGTGGACTCAATTGCCTCGCCTTAACCGAAGAAGAAAATGGCTCAGACCTCGCCTTAACTCAAGTTCGAGACATTAAGGGAGTCATCTCTGGTAAAAAGTGGTGCATTAATAACGCCACTAAGGGGAAGGCCCTAAGTGTCTTAACCAAAAACGAAAATGATGTCTTAAATGTGTACTTCGTTCAAAAAAATAAAAAATACTCTGGAAGCTTTACTAATATCCCCAAGATCTTAACTCTCGGTATTCGTGGTGCTGATATTAGTGGGATTGAATTTCACCAATTCTCTCAAGAAGGCTCTCTTTTAGGCAGACCTGGCCAAGGACTTGAGATCATCCTCAAAACCATGCAGATCTCCCGCCTTCTCTGTTCAAGTTTTAGTCTTGGTGCCAGTGATACGATTTTAAGACGGGCCTTGGAGTTTTCTCTTGAGCGAAAACTCTATGGAAAAGAGATTATTCATATTCCGGCAGTATCTTCGAAACTTCTCATAAGCTACGAGAAGCTACTTCTGATTGAAGCCTTCTCTCTCATGTGTGCTCGCTTTGTTACCATGTGCCCGGAGGTCTTGAGTCTTTATTCAGCAGTCTCAAAATACTATGTCACAAAGCTTGCTGATGAGATTATTCTTTCTTGTACAGAAGTGATCGGCGGAAGGTTCTACATCAGAGACTCTCAATATGGAATTGCCCAAAAGATCATGAGAGATCATCGAGTGGTTTCTCTTTTTGATGGAAACAGTGATGTGAATATCGGAATCATTGCGGGTCAGTTAAAAAGGATTTCGGAACTCTCCTCCCCTAAAGAAAATGTTCAAGAGATTTATCAGGTCAAAAACCCTGCTCCTCACTTTACTGGAGATGAAAAGCTCAGGCTCACTACTCGTGGAAGAGATTTTATCTGGGAAGCCCAGACTAATGAGAAACTCTTACAAGACAGAGCTGAACTCTTTAAAAAGATTAACAGTATTGAAAACATTCAATCTCCAGAGATGCTTTCTTGTGTTGAGAAATACTGTGAACTAACCTTGAAGGCCAACTATGAGCTTTTCACTCACTACAATAAAGAGAGTTTTGATTTTAAGATTGATTTAGAAAACCTAGATTTAGCACTCCCTCTTGAACAGCTGCAGAAGAAGTGTTTATTCTCACACTTTGAGAATAAGATTAATGATTGATCTTTTTATTGTTTTTTAGATCATTCAAGAAATCTTCAAACTCTTTCTTATCCTTAATGATTCTATCGGGACGAATGAGAGGAGCAGCTATTTTAAGTAAAAGCCGGTTAAAGAAACTGGGAGCATAAATAACAATTTCTTTGAGGTTTTTAAGTTTCTTGATCTCTTTTAAGAAGAAGATATTCAAAGGATTAACCAAATCCACATCTTCCGTGTTGGTGCAATACGTCCACTCACAATCTAACTTCTCAGAGAATTCTGTCGCTTCTTTAAGATCCCTATCTAAAAGAGAGGGATTAATAATGCCCCTGGGATGGGCCAGAAAGTAATGACAATCAAAATCTTTAGTGATGTGAACTTGACCGTTGGGGTTATGCTGGTGGCATTCTTCTTTCATCCTCAACTCCTGATCCAGAGTTTCAGCAAAAGGAATGCCACCATAGAGATACAATCTTTATTGGGTATTAATGATTTTTAACATACTCAAGAAGCTCTCCGAAGGTTTTAATCTTCATGGCTTCTTCTTGAACAACTGTGACCTCATAGTCTTCCTCTAGGGAGGCCATAAGATCTGCAATATTTAAAGAGTCCATTTGAAGGTCTTCTTTTAATTTTGCCGTATGAGTTATTTTGTCCTCATCGATTTGGCAGATTTCAACAATTAAACTTTTAATTTGCTCTTCGCTCACTTTCATAGCACTTAACCTTTTATATCTTCCATTAGTTTATCTAGCATAAATTTTTTCATATGGGCCGTCTGAATGATGGTGTTAGCAATCGCTTCCAGGTCATCGTTGGTTAGATCTGCTTTTTCTAAAACGGCTCTCTGCTCTTTCATGTGATCCACATCAAGATCCCCATGCTCTTTAAAAAAAGAAAGTGCTCTTATCTCTCCTAAGTGGCCTGCTACATTTTTGGCAATCATTGGAGCAAGCTTCGTTGCCATCCCTTCCAAAAAGTACAGCACTCCAAAAGCACACCAAGGATTATCAATGGCCACTTTGTAGTGAAAAAAACTCACATACCCAAGAACTCCAATGGGAGGATTTTCCGTTTTCACTTTATCTGTATCAACACCAAGTTTTTTTAGATCATTAATGGCCATTAATTCATGACCTAACTCTTCTCCTGAATGTTCAAGAATCCATTTACGTACGTGAAGATGCTTCACATCCAAGCGTCTTGCAGCAAGAGGAGTAAAGGAAGAAGAAAGAGACACATAATGATAGCAGTAACGTAAATATTCAGTATAAATCTTGAGGACCAGCTCTTTGTTTGAACCCATGATTTCTTTTACAAACTCACAGTTCTCAAGCAGGGCCACACCTTCATTAAGTTTTTCATCGAGAAGTTGCAATTTATTCATCATTGTCTCCTTTACGAAGAAGCTCTGCGGGACTTCCTCCCCAGGTTTCTCCACTTTTTATTTGATCACTTCTTTTAATGACGGAATAACTTTTGATGGTTACATTATCCGGAATGGTCACTCCATACTCTATTCGACATCCCATCCCGATCTTCACATTATTTCCGATACGCACATCAGAAAAAATAATGCTTCGATTTCCAATCACCACATTATCACCAACGGTAGTATCTGGAGCAAGCTGTGAATAAGCACCAATGAGAGAGTGCTTACCCACGGTGATTTTTCCTTGAACGTGAGTCTTACCATTAGGTGAGTAATGACAACTTAAAATGGAACCAATACCTATAACGGTTTTCTCTCCCAAAGAAATAAGCTCTGGCTGACGAATCAGTGTTCCTGTGCCGATAATATTACTTATTCCTATCTTCATTCCCATAAGGCGGTAATAAAGGGCCGTAAGGTAAAAGATAATTCCCACCTGCCCTGCCACCGGTGAAGTAAAAAAGATTCCATGAAAAACCGAGTTAAGGGCAAAGGCCAGATAATCCTTATTAAGCCCCACCGGAATCTTTCCCACCACAAGCTTTCTTTGAAAAATCCGCTTACAGATTCCAATTGTCAGAACAAAGGCGTGAATAAAAATAAAATAAGAAAGAAGGATGATGATGACTTGTTGATAAAGAACATCTGTCCAAAAATATCGGGCGAAGGCCAGAGTTACACCTAAAGATGTTCCATATACAACATAAGTAAAGATCCAAAATAACTTATCAAAGATAAAATTTTGGTATTTAGAGAGTCTTTTCATATCCTAATAGAATATCTTTGATTTTCTCTGGAGTCTCCAGCGGTGAAAAATGCCCAACATTCTCATAAAGATAAAATTGAGATTCCTTGCAGAGCTTTTTAAACTTTTCATAAAAGCGCATGGAAAAGACCTTATCCTGTTCCCCCCAAATAATGGTGATGTCCTTTTGAAAGTGACTCAAGAGTTCCTCAAAGTTGACTTCAACACTTGCCTTTACCAGGTTCATTAAGTGAGGAGATCCTATTCTTCGATGATCTTTGCTCCATAATACTTCTGTGAAGTGCTTCCAGTAAGCTTTTGGAAAAGTGAGGTCATGATGAAAATGAAGACGAAATTCAGATTCACTGAACTCCTTAGTGGATCCCACTTCCAGTGCATTAAGAAGAAAGGTCTCTTGTCCTTGAGTCTTCATGTGAGAGAGGATCATCTCTTTTCTAAAGCTTGCGACTTTATGTCCTCCACTAGAGACCATAAAGAGGTGTCGAACCTTAGTTCCCAGGATTTCTTTAATCCTTAAAGAAAGAGTCGCTCCCAGAGAAACACCCAGAATATTCACCTCAGGATGCTGATCAATTATCCTACTAAAATAGTGGGCCAATTCATTAATTAAGTCTTCACTCTCCCAGGGAAAGCTTTGATCAAAATAAGGGTAATCTAAACGAAGGATCTCTTTACCAGGAAGAAGACTAACCAGAGGATCATAAAATTTTTGATCATGCCCCAAGGGTGGAATAAGAACGAGTTTCACCACTTCACTCCACCATCAATAAGAAGTACTTCTCCGGACTTTGTGGATTCCGGCATGAGCAGCGGTAAAGAAGTTTTAATCACTTCATCCATACTCATAAGATTTCCTGTTGGGCTTTCCTTTTTCATTTCTTCAATGATATGGGCCGGAACCCTTTCATGAATATCAGGAGTTTCAAATAAATTAGGATGAACAATATTAGTAAGAACATTTTTAGAAGAAAACTCAGCATGGAAGGCCTTAACCATTCCAGAGAGCGCTGCCTTCTCCGTAATATAACTCACCTTTCCTGCTCCACCGTACTGAGAGATAAGACTTCCAATATAAAGAACGCGGCCAAAACCTCGACGGGCCATACCGCGAGTAAGTCCTCGACTCAGTTCATAGATAGGAACGATGTTTTGATTAAGAGAGTTTTTGAAGTCTAAAGGTTTAACCTGAGGAATAAGTTTTTTATCACTAAAAATATGAGCACAGTGAATGAGAGTATCCACTTGAACATTTTTTTCTTCCAGTGTTTTTAAAAGATCTTTAGTGGAATCATCACTGGCCATATCCCAGAAGAATGATTTGGGAGCATTCTTTCTTGAAGTGATGTAGACATCGGCTCCAAGCTCTTCTAAAGCTTCTTTAAAAGCTTTGCCCAGACCTTGATTGCCTCCGGTAATAAGAACTTGGCATTCGCTGATTTTCTTATTCATTTAGATCTCCCACCGAAGAATCGTAATACCGGCACTAAAACCACCTCCAGTGGCCAGAAGACAAATGTAATCTCCTTTAGAGAATTTTCCCGCTTGGTAAGCTTCACTAAGAGCAATAGGAACAGAGGCAGAACTGGTATTTCCCACTCGATCAAAATTTAAGTAATAGCGATCTTCCGGAATCCCTAAACTCTGAGTCATCTTTTCTAAAATCACTCGGCTTGCTTGGTGGAAGATAAAATATTTAATATCTGAAATTTGAAGATTACTCTCCTTCAACCCATGAAGAAGAAGCTCCTGCATCTTCTCTACTGCTTTCTGAAAAATAAAACCCGCATCCTTCATGACAATGGCCGGATTCTCCACTCTATTGGCCACGCTAACCGCATCCCAGAAACGACCATCTGTAAAAGTTTGTGAATAAATAATCCCCTCTTCACCTTGCTCACATCTGGAAAGCCTTGCTCCAGCAGCTCCATCTCCAAAAAGCATTACCGTTCGACGATCTTTTTTATCCAGATAATAACTTCTAATCTCACTTGAAAGACAGAGAACATGATTCATTCCAGTCTGAACAAATCTTCTTCCCGTATCAAGAGCAAAGAGAAAGCCACTACAAGCAGAAACCATATCAAAGGCCGGATAAGTCATTCCGGGAGTAAGTTTTGATTGAGTGATAGCTGCTGTTGCCGGTGTCATGACTTCTGGAGAAACTGTTGCAAGAATGAGGGCCCCGATTTCCTCAGGAGAAATATCTTGAATTAAGTTCTTTCCCACCTCTACGGCAAGATCACTGGTAGTCTCATGACCTTCACACCAATAACGTGACTTAATCCCAATATTGAGTTCCACCCATTCGCTTTTAAGACGTAAACCGTAGCGATCGATAATGTTCTGATTAGTAGTCGATTGACCGGGTAGATAGTGAGCAATACTTGAAATTTTAACTTTATTCATTATCCAATTCTTCAATCAAAGTATTAACTTTGATCTTTCCCATAGATGTTCGCGGAAAATCATTTGTCCTTAGAACTATTCTACTCGGAAGGTGGCCTGGGGGGAGATTTTTTTGCAAGAACTCCTGAATCTTAGGGATTAGCTCCTGATTGTCTTCTTCACTATAGACCACCAGAACTGGTACTTGCCCATAACTCTCAGATTTTAAGGGGACAAGAGCACAAGACTGAATTCCTGAAAAATCACTTAATAAACTCTCTACTTCAGCGGGATAAATATTAACTCCACCTTTAATAATGGTGAAATCCATTCGCCCATGAACACGAACTCCTGCACTGGTCTCGTCTGCCCGATCCTTAGTACCATAGAATTCCTCTTCAATGTTTCGGGCCTTATAAGGACTCTTAATATAGAGCTCTCCATCAACAATCTGATAGCTCACTCCTTCCAGAACTTTTCCAATTGGCACAGGCCCAGTCTTAGTTTGCACAAGATAGGCATGAGGATTACTTCCCTTACCTGCATCAAAGGTAAAAGTGCGAGGGCCCATTTCAGTAAGCCCATAAGTAAAATAAAAATGAGTCTCAGGAAAAAAACTCATCAAAGTGAGAAGTTCATCAATAAAAAGAAGAGAAGAACCAATACTAATAGATTTAGGATAAGAAAGAGTTATCTTCTTTCTTTTGAGCATTTTGATCACCATCTTCACTAGAGAAGGAGTCAGATAAAGGTGATCAATATTAAATTTTTCAACGGCGCTTAAAATAGCAGAAGCAGAAGCGGTTGAAGAGAGCATAAAGAGATCATGCCCATGATGAAGAGGCCCAAGAATTCCTGCCACCAGGCCAAAACTATGACTCACTGGAAGCGGAAGAAGTATTTTAGCTGAAGATGTTATGCCAACGGAAGCAAGATGGGCTTCGCCATTTTTAATGGCATCTTCCACTTTAAAAATAAATTGCTTACCTACTACTCCTTTAGAGGTCGTACCCGAAGAACAAAGAATATGCTCTCCACTCTGCGCCTTAACACTCTTTCTGATAACTTCAGTCATCTCATTTCTTTTATGTTCCGGGATAGCGGGATTTAAAATGAGAGGAACATTTCCTAATAAAAGAATATTTTTGTAGGCTGAGTAAAACTCGATAGCATCATCACAAGCAACGGGAGTTATTTCGGGGTTTGCGGTAGGAGTAATAGTAAAATTAAGATCATCAAGTTGATTTTGAATTTCTAGTCCGTCATGAGTTAAGGTGATGATCTTTGTTTTCATACAAGCTTTGCAAGTTTTAAGCGGTCAATTTTTGAATTATGTCTCACATCAACCGGCATACTTTTAATAAAACTTAATTTTACCTCAGAAAGGCCTAACTCTGAAAGTTTCAATTTAAGTTCTTCTGAGTTAACCTCTCCCTCTTCTTCAATCACAAGCCTCGGACCATTTTTAGTATTGATCAGGGCCGATCTCTTTACATTTCCAAGTGTATTAATCTGAGCTTCCACCACATAAGGTCTAAAAACGATTCCTGAAACGCTTACCAGCTCTGAAAGTCTTCCGGTAATCCAAAGATTTCCCTCTTCATCAAAGTGCCCCACATCTCCTGTTCGATGCCAAACATCTCCGTGTGGAGTTTGAATCTTATTAGATAAACTTGCTTGAGGATTATCCACATATCCTTTAACCACGTGTGGACCTTTAATAATAACTTCCCCCCACTCACCTGCCTTCACTTCGTAAGGAGTCGCTTCCGTTTCATCAAAAGAGCTAAGCTCTTTGGGAAGTCTTACAATTTTCACAGTAAGTTCAGAAAGTGGCTTACCAACTAAGGCCCCTTCTTTCTTGGCATTTTTTACTTCTCTCATGGAAGCTACACTAATTGGGGCCACTTCCGTTGAGCCATACACCACAAGGTTTTGGGCCTGAGGAAAGGCTTTTTCCATATTAGAGCAGAACTCTTCACTCACAGGAGAACCACCTTGAGCGGTATAGAGAATTGACTCCACCACCTCAGAGCGATCGACTAAATATTTTGAAATCTTAGTTAAAAAGGCACTGGATCCTGAAAGTCTTGTGACCTTATATTTTCGAATGAGCTCTAGGGCCCTCTTCTC
The DNA here is from genome assembly GCA_035306925.1 of Bacteriovoracaceae bacterium. Taxonomy (GTDB): domain Bacteria; phylum Bdellovibrionota; class Bacteriovoracia; order Bacteriovoracales; family Bacteriovoracaceae; genus Peredibacter. The sequence continues at coordinate 8,367 of DATGND010000248.1, forward strand.
ATCTAACTCTCCAACTTTAGCAAAATTCATAGGAGGTAAAACGGTGGTAATACCAAAGCAAAGATTCATAAAGCCAAACATCAAAAACGATGAGAAATCCACTTGCTCACTATCACTTGGCCAGAGTTTTCGAATGGCATTGATTTGATTAAAGACATTTTCCACATTACGGTCAGAACCTTTCGAGCGACCGGTTGAACCAGAGGTAAAAGTAATAAGATAATGGTCACTTTTTTCAAGAGAAGTCACCGTAAAATCTGAAGTTTTATCTGACTTTAACTCTGAAAATGGTCTTAACCCCACACCTTGTGAATCAACACTATAAAGCTTTTTCCCCCAGAGCATAGGAAGAACAAAACGCAGGCGTAGAAACTTATGAATACTAATAATCGTTTTAGCCTTTGAATCAGCAATGGCCACCAACAGTTTTTTTACACCGATTCCCGGATCAAGAAAAACCGCAACGAGTCCCAGACTGATAACGGCCATCATAAAGGCGTAGAACTCAAGGTTAATGGGCATGAGTAAAATAATGCGATCACCACGCTTATGCCCTGACTGAATAAGCCCTTCCCGATACCTGGAAACTAAGTCGTAGAACTGCTTATAAGTAAATAGTTCTTCACTCTCACCTTTCGGAATAACAAAGGCTACTTTATGAGGATGAGCTTTTGAAAACTCAACAAAAGACTCAGCGATATTCATCTAGTTGACACTCACTTTATCACCAAGAAATTCATCGATAAAAAACTTAACGGAATAGACCTTATTTTTAACCAGATTTTTCAAAGCATAAAATTCGTAATTGTCTTCCAGCGTATCGATGCGACCTCTAAGATACATATCTCTCATAGCACTACGCTTAATCTTTCCACTAGTAGTTTTAACGACTGTACCAGGAGGAACAATACTCACTTGATGGGCCTTAATGGCGATAAGCTCAGAAGCCACTTGGGCAATTTTCTCTCTAATGATCTCTCTTCTTTGGGAAGAAAAATTATGACCTTTAAGTTCCACCACCACTTGAATCTCTTCAGAAGATTCGTCTTTATTAGGAACAGCAAAAGCGGCAAGACGTCCTGGACGAACTTCAGGGACTTCAAGTATTTGTTTTTCAATTTCTTCCGGACACAGATTAAGTCCATTGATGATAATCAGATCTTTTGATCGTCCAACAATATAGATCTCTCCATTATGAATGAAGCCGAGATCACCTGTTTTAAGATATCCTTCATAAAACAAGTTCATGTTCACATCATCACGCTTATAATAACCAGAGGTGGTGGACTTAGACTTGATCACAATCTGACCAATTTCATTTTCTCCTAACTCTGTTTCATCCTTACTTAAAACTTTCACATCAACACCGGGAAGTGGTTTTCCGCAGGAGACAAAAGGCAACCCCCTCTCTGGAGTTTCAAGTTGAACTTTTGACTCCGAGGCCATGAGGTCTTTATCAATGTGAATGATTTTTAATTTCTCTTCAGGATTCGTAAAACTAATGGCGAGAACATTCTCTGCCATTCCATAACATGGAAGGAAAATAGTTTCTTTAAGACCATAGTTTTTAAAGCTATTAATAAAGTTTTGCAATGTTTTAGCATTAATAGGTTCTGCTCCACACAGGGCCACTCTCAAGGAACTAAGATCCAGATCCTTTTTTCTTTCTTCTTTAATTTTAGTGGTACACATGTGGTAAGCCGAATTCGGTGCACAGGTAATAGAAATCTTTTTGTCCGAAATCATTTTTAACCAACGTTTCGGATTAACCGCAAAGTCAAAGGGTCTCATCACATGAACCGGCAGATTGGCATAGATAGGAAATAATAAGCAGCCAATAAGTCCCATATCATGATGAACAGGAAGCCATGTTGCAACTTGATCCCCTTCCTTCTGCTTCAGACCTAAACGAATCTGCTCTAAATTACTCATGAGGTTTTCATGGGTAATCACAACACCCTTCGGATCTCCTGTAGAACCAGATGAGAACTGAATAAAGGCCATATCTTGAGGTCGTGGAAGATAAACATCCTCGAGTTTTTCCAGATGAGTATTGGAGAACTCTGTTTGATCAACAACGAGAAAGTCCACTGGGACATATTCACTAAGTGCTTTTTTATCAATAGGATTGGAAAGGAAAACCTCCGCCCTCGTCTGCCTGATCATACTTAAAATAAGTTCAGCAAAACGTTTGTCTGAAATAAAGTGCCCTGGACTTACGGGAACAGGAGTACATCCCATCATTTGAATGGCAAAAAAGTTCACTAAGAAGTTGGAGTTATTTGTCCCCTCCAGAAGAACAATAGAGCGGGAAGAAAGTTTTAGCCTTCTTAACTCTTCAACTCTTCTATAAGACCTCATCAAAAGCTGCTTGAGACTCAAGCTCTCCACTTCTTTTCCATTTTCATAGAAAGTAAGGGTCTTCTGCTCATGAAGAGAATTCATTAGGATAGTAATAAGGCTATTGAAGGTATTCATGGCCCTATTCTATTATTTTTTTAGAAATGCTTTGGGGAAAGTGAAAACTATTCATGACTCTAGATGAGCTGTCTAATTTGTAGACAGTCCAAACTAGCGTAAATAAAAAGAGAAAGCGCAATTCCCCTTACCGCTGTAACAACTTTACGGCACTGACCATGTTCACTGATGGTCACACTCGTCCCATGAGGTATAATATACCCTGTACTATTTATTCCCACTGAGAGAGCCTCTGGCGAAATAAAAGTCATAAGAAGAACAAGAAGTGACCTCATCAGCTAAGTGTAAGGTCTTTTTCAATTTAGTTCAAAAAAATACTTTATTCCACGCCCGGAAAATAGCTCGTTTTCTCCCCAATTTTATGGCCGGCAGGGATTGGCACCCCCAATTCATCTAATGAAAACACGGACTCAGGAAGGTTGAGTGATTTTCTCACTTCTTCCATCACATGAGGAGCAAAAGGATAAAGCATGATCATAGTATTCTTTAAAACATAAAAAGAACTATAAAGAGCATCCTGCCTTTGTTTTAGGTCACCTCGGTCATCGTGAGGCTTGTATTGCGAGAAGAAAGAGTTCACTAGTCGTGCGTAGTTTTCGATCTCAAAGAGAAGAGTTGAATATTCAGCACGCTCCATCTGTTTTAAGTACTTTTGCACCACTTTCATGGTTTCTTTATGGGCCTTCTCCAGAAGTTCCCCTTCTGGAACAACTCCATCAAATTTTCCAAGGCAAGCAGAGATTGGTTTTTCAATGGCCGCATTCATTGGACCAGCTAAAAACTTATTTCTTTCATGGAAAGTATTAAAATCAAAGTTCGATGGATTCTCAGGAAGAGAGAGAAGAGCAAGGAAATATCTCACTTGATCCGGATGATACCCCATCTCACCAATAAGTTGATCTCCGGTATAAAAGTTACCGCGAGACTTACTCATTTTCTCTCCACCAATTTGCAAGTGGAAGCAACCAAAGATATCCGTTTGCTGGAACTCACCTTTTTGTGGTTGATGATAAGGATCATCCTGAGAACCAAACCACATCGCCCCCTGCATAATAGTATAGAAATAAACGTTGTCCTGACCTAGGAATTGATAAATCTTACCTGCTGGATCTTTCCAGAAACGCTCATACTCCTCTGGCTTTCTACCAGACTTTTGTAAGGCCACTTGCGAGAAAGAAATAGGAGCGATGAGAGAATCAGGCCACACATAAAGTGTTTTTCCTTCCATCTCTGGATCAAGTTCTTTTGGAAGAGGGATTCCCCAGGCCACATCACGAGTGATTGAACGGTGGGCCCAAGCATCCATAGGCGCACATTCAATCTCCTTTTCTTGTAAGAGTTTTAAAGTGGCATTGAAATCTTCTTTGTTCTCAAGTTGAACCAGAACTTTCTTTCCTGGAGCATACTTGGACTTATGCTTTGGAAGAGTATTTTTTATTTCTTTATAAGCAGGCTCGTGAACATTAGAAAATTCAATAGCCGGAAGAATCGTCTCCATCACCTGCTGATAAACAGGTTTACGCCATTTATTCTGCTTTGTTTTCACCCACTCAATTAACTGATCACTCACCTTCCACATATCAAGCCACCAGTGAACAGTGTCACGAAGTTCAGGGGTGCCGTCAGAAAGGGCCGAACGAGGATTTAAAAGCTCGCTTGGATCATACTGATTTCCGCACACTTCACATTCATCAGAATAGGCCGACTCATTAGAACAATGAGGATTAGGACATTTTCCTGTGACATTACGATCTTGCAAGAAACGATTTATTTTTGGATCGTACCACTGCTTAGTGGTTTTCTTCTCCA
>DATGND010000249.1:0-3096 GCA_035306925.1 Bacteriovoracaceae bacterium
AAAAAATACATTCCATCTTCATAATGGTGAGCATATTCATTGATAAATTTTTTTCCAAACGATTTAAGAATTTCATCAGAAAGTTCATTTGCCCTATCTTCAATAATTTTCTCAGCCTCCTCTGCCTTATCCCCCATCTTAATCATAAAATTGGATTCAACACATGAGCAGAGTTGCTCCTTATGATGTGATCGGACTACACTTTGTGGAACTTCTGAAACACTTCTTCTAGTACTGATATCAAAAATGTTTCTTTTCTTCTTTGTCGGTAATTCTCTAGACTGTAAATCGTGCTTTAAGATGGCCCTGTAAGTATCCGAAGCAAATGTGGTTAAGTTTTGCACACCCAAAATATCAAAACAGTCTATCTGCAGAAGTACTGAGCAGCTGGCGTTTTGCCAGGCCAATGGTTGAGTATCATCCCAAGGTATTGCATTTGTTCTACGAATGTAATTTTGATTGAGCCCACTATGTTCGGAGATATTATGGGCCAAAGCATCTAAATTCTGAGCCTGAGCGTCGAAAACCAAGAAAAATGCTAAGAAAAAAGATATGTTCTTTATCATCATGATACTTAACGATCTTTCTTAAGAAATCTTTAGAAAACTTTTGAAATTTAAATAAAATTCAACCTAAAGACCTGATCACAAGAGTCTTACATTATCTTACACTTATGCGAGATATTAAGTTTCTAGAAATAGCCCCATTCCCAGAAACAAAATGGACTTACTAACATTTTTGACCCACGAACCTTAAGATTTGGGGCAAACTGACTAATGCCAAATTTATTTTGACCAAGCGAATAAGTATAGGAAATTAAACAGTTACCGCCTCGGGGAAGTTGGCACCTTCATTGCTCTATTAAAGGGTGCAGGGAGAATGAACTCCATAAACACGCATTAACATTCCCCGGAGGCCCGTCCTAACCAGCCTGGCCTTCTCAAAAGTTTACCCCGCCTTTTTAATCACTGTTCTCTCTCTGCAACGGTTAAATTTAAAAAAGCCCAAGATGTCATCTTGGGCTTTTTTTATGGTTTCAAAATGAAACTTAGGTGACAAAACAACTCCAGTTATCCAAAGTCAATTTTATTTTTTCAATCAGTTATCTTTGGCATCATTCGTGCTCATATAGAGAGTAAGAGCTGAAGGTGAGAACTCCTAAAAATTCTATACCCTTCCATTGGATTATATAAGCTAACCACTTTTATAATTCTCCCCATGGCCCACCAAAAAAATTCAACGTTCCATCTTCAGCTAGGTTTTTTACACTAAGAACTTTTTACAACAATCGGCCACCTCCTCAAGACTTGACTGTATGATTTGGAATAATGAAAAGATCATACTTTCTTATTCTCTTTTGTTTCATTCAATGGACCTATGCTCAGCACTGGGAAGATGAGATCAGTGAGTTTGATTCTTATCGTAAGGAATGTTTAAACTATAAATCCAGAATCACGGATTATGAAATAAATTGCTTCTACAACTTTCATCACTTTAATGCATCTAAACGAGACGCAAAAACATTTCGAAAAAATATACAAATTGCAGAATTTAATATGTTACATCCAGGAATGAAAAAGACCTGGTTAAAAGATTACGACCTACTGGCACAAATCATTAATGAATATGATGTTGTTGCTGCGACAGAACTCATCCCCCTTACTAATCGTGATCGAAAGTTTAATGATGACCTGGAAAAATTTATTAATGACACTCCTAAAAGAATAGAAAAGCTTAAAGAAGAAATAGCATTAGAAGAAAAAAAGGCTAATCCTAATCTGATAAAAATTGCGGCTATCCGAAGTGCTATTAACGAGCTTAATGATAAATTAAATAAAGCTCCAACTCTTTTTATTAAGCCCGGATATCTTCAACTTTTAGAAGCGCTAAATGCTCGATATAGAGGAAGATGGAGTTTAGTGCTCTCTCCTCGTGGAGAAGCCAGGAATACAACAGATACTAATGAACATGTGGGCTTTTATTATCGAAATGATCGCGTCTCTCTTATACCGAATAAATTCTGTACCGAAATAAAAACCCTTGGACACGAAGAAACTGAGGCATGTCTTATACCAATGGGACCAGCTTTCATGGGAGAAGACTATCGACCGATTTTTTCCCGAAGACCTTTTATGGCTTCCTTTAAGGCCCGAGATTTCGACTTCAATATTTTAAGTTCTCATATTGTCTTTAATTCTCCACAGGATGAATTAACTAAAAACAATATTCTTAAAAAAGTATTCGGAACAACCAACATTGCACCGATTATCGGACTCAATAATGAGAACTATGCAAGACAAGCGGAAGTAAAAATCACTCTGAATTTCATCAAGAAGATCAGAGAAGAACTCAATATGACCAATACTCTCTGGGCCGGTGATTTTAATCTGGAGAATTCTAACCCATTCTTTCAAAAGCTAGTCTCCATCAATGACTTTCTTCTGCAAATTGATGGTCCTACATCATTAGCGACGAAAAGAGTTTATGCAGATGGTTCCCTCTCCTATGGAAAGGCCAGTAACTACGATCACTTTATCTTTCACCAGGATGACTTTTTAAACTGCTATAAAAAAAATGGCGAGTTTGATGGATCTATTTACTACTTTCACGAAAATAAATTTCATAAAAAGATTGAAAGTAAGTATCTCATCCGCAATGAAAAGAATCAGGAAATTAACAGTAAGTTAAAGGCCAAACGTTTAGCTGAAATTAAAGTCCCCGATTTTTTCACTATAAAAAACGTGGACTTCCCTTATAACAGGGGAAGAATCAGAGTAAGATCAATTGTTGTTGATGAAAAAATGAAAGAAGAATATCGGGAAGACTTTGCTAGTAAGATTCTTAACTCGCAAGGGGAAAATGATCAGTATTACTCAGTCTATCGAAACCTTATAAGTGATCACTTTCCTATTTCGATGAAGTGTGCCCTGTAAGCTCAGGCCAGCCATTCAAATAAGTGATAATGCTCAGAACTCATTCCTAAAGACTCATAAACTTTTTGAGCGGAAGTATTACTCTTATCCACATAAAGTCTGAGCCCTCTTAGATCGGAAGATTCCTTAACCATTTGTTGAAGATGCTGATAAAGAGATTTAA
>DATGND010000250.1:0-17732 GCA_035306925.1 Bacteriovoracaceae bacterium
CCTAAAGAGATAACTTTCTCAAGATTGGACTTCACACTTCTTGCAAGAGCTTCAATAGTAGCCTCTGAAGCATGATTCTCTGGAATTTCTACCTTCGCGACTTTCACTTGATAGAATGGTTCCGTGCCTATAAATTCTGTGATACGGGCCTTGGCCAAACCTTGGATGAGAATTTTGATTCTTCCATCAGGAAGTTTTCTCATTCTCATGATCATGGCGACTGTTCCCATCTCATAAATTTCAGATGGAGAAGGTGATTCTGCGGCAATGTCTTTTTGAGACGCAAGAAGAATAAGACGATCTGTATTATTCAGTGCTTCTTCAACTGCATTGATGGAAGTTTCACGCCCGACAAAGAGTGGAAGGATCATGAACGGATAAACAACGAGATCACGTACAGGTAATAAAGGGAGAGTTTCCTTAAATTCAATTGCTTCTCCCTCGTAATTAGTCACCATAAATTTTTACTCCTCTAGCGTGCGGGGTCATCTTAAACGTTACATATCTAACATCGGGAAAATGCTTTGATGGCTTTAAAAGAAATTGCGTTAAATTGAAGTTTTTTTTACTGTAATAACTGAGATAAATAGTTACTAATCGCTAAGCTACTGGATTAGCGAAATCAACTGATAAAAGGAATCAAGTATGAAGAGTATGGGTATTGTAATTCTAGCAGCGGGTAAAGGCACTAGAATGAAAACGAGTACACCCAAAGCGTTAGTTCACTCTTTAGGTAAGCCGCTTATTGATTATGTATTAGAGGCGATCCTGGATTTTACCCACTCGGAAAAACTTGAGTTCGATATCGGAGTAGTGATTGGCCATAAGAAAGAACTCCTAGAGGAGTGGCACCAGAATCATTCACAGAAGAATGTAATGAAACTGGCCTGGCAAAGAGAACAGAATGGCACCGCTGATGCTCTCAAAGCTTGCTTCAATGAATTACCTGAGTTTAATTCTTACGAGTATACGCTAATTGCTTGCGCAGATACTCCTATGCTGAAAGCAAGTGATTTTTCCCGCCTTTTTGAACAGCTTAAAAACAATCCATCCTGCATTGGAGTTGCTGCTACTTTTGAAGAAAAAGAACCATTCGGTTATGGAAGAATTGTTCGTTCACAAAATGGTTTTCATATAGTCGAAGAAAAAGATGCTAGTGAAGAAATCAGAAAGATTACAGAGGTAAACTCCGGAGTTTATATTGTTAAAACTTCACACATCTCAGAGGTGTTGGGAAAAATTTCTAATAATAATAAATCGGGAGAGTTTTATTTAACTGATCTCTTTCAGGATTCTTATGAAGTTAGTCCCGTTTTATTTTCTTCAGGAGAAAACTTTTTAGGAGTTAATACACTGGAGCAACTTAACACTGTTTCTCAAATCCACTTAAAGGAAATGATAAGAAAGCTTCAATTAAGTGGAGTGACTTTCTTGCGTCCTGAAACCAGTTACCTGGAAGCTTCCGTGGAGATTGCTGAAGGGGCGATGATTTATCCGGGTGTAACACTACTGGGAAAAACGAAGATTGGAGCAGGCTCGGTGATTGAGTCCGGTTGCTTCCTAAAAAATGCCATTGTTGAAGAAAATGTTCAGATCCTTGCTCACTCCTATTTAGAAGATGCAACTATTCAGGTAGGGGCGTCTATTGGTCCGATGGCAAGAATTCGTCCACAAACCATTATCGGCAAAAAGGCCAAGGTCGGAAACTTCGTAGAAGTTAAGAAATCTCATCTTAAAGATGGGGCCAAGGTCTCGCATCTAAGTTACGTGGGAGACGCTGAAATCGGAGAGGAGACCAATATTGGTTGTGGCTTTATTACCTGTAATTACGATGGAGTGAATAAACACAAAACTATAATTGGCAAAAATAGTTTTATTGGTTCCGACTGCCAGGTCATTGCTCCGATCGAGATTGGTGATCAAGCATTTGTAGCTGCAGGATCAACTATTACTAAATCTGTTCCAAGTGGTGCCTTTGCTGTGGCCCGAGGACAACAGATCACTAAAGAAGGAGCCGCTTCTCGCTTTTTGAAAGTGAAAAAGAAGTAGGCTGCTCAGCGTAAAAACTAGTAAGATGACCCCTAAAATGTTAGAGTAAATGATTCTCATTACACTCACACTTAGGGGTTTTTATGTGTGGAATTGTTGGCTATTCCGGTCCAGGAAATTCTGTCTTGCCGGTCATTGAAGGTTTATCTCGTTTAGAATATCGCGGTTATGATTCAGCAGGCATTTGTTTAAAAAATGATGACGAGCTTTTAATTTTAAAGAAAGAAGGAAAGCTTGAAAATCTCAAGGCCATTATCGAGAGTGGAAATTATTACTCTCATACTGGTATCGGTCACACTCGTTGGGCCACTCATGGAAAAGTAACAAGCGAAAATGCTCACCCTCATGGCAACTCAGACTTTGCAGTTGTTCACAATGGGATTATTGAAAATGCTCCAGCTCTGAAAGCTCAGCTAATGAAAGAGGGATTTGAGTTTAAGTCAGAAACCGATTCAGAGGTCTTCCTTGTTCTTGTTACTAAGTTTTTCAAGCAAACTGGTGATACTCTTAAAGCAATTTCACTGGCCTATAAGCAGATTCATGGAAACTCAGCTTTTGTTATTATCGAAAAAACTTCAGATAAATTATATGCTGTTAAACGTTCTGCTCCTTTAGTGGCGGGGGTGAATCCTACGACACGTGAAGCTTACGTTTCATCAGATCCATTTGCTCTTATTGGTTTTGCACCAGACATTTATTTTCCTGAAGACGGTGTTATTTGTATGGGAGAATCAACTCCTACAGAAGCCAAGATGAGTTTCTTTGAGCTAGATCTCACTCCTTCTAGCCGTTATAAAGCATCGACGAATCTGATGACGATGGATGCAACTTCCAAAGGTCCTTATGAGCATTACATGCTCAAAGAAATCCATGAGCAACCGGCCTTAATTGATAAGCTAGCCGCTTACTATATTAAAAACGATGGAAGACATATTTTAGACGATCTCAATGGTCTCAAAACAGATATGTGGCATTTTACAGCTTGTGGAACTGCATGGCATGCTGGCCTTGTGATCAAAAATTTCTTTGAACAAAATAACCGCCAACGCGCTAATGTCGAAATAGCATCAGAGTTTCGTTATAAAAATCCTATTCTTAATAAAAACGAAATCGGAATGTTCATTTCACAGTCAGGAGAAACGGCCGACACTTTGGCATGTCAGGAACTTTGCCGTGAGCAGGGAATCAAGACTTATTCGATTGTGAATGTTGAAGGTTCAACGCTCTTTAGAAATTCAGATAAGAATTTTCTTATCCACGCAGGAGTAGAAATTGGCGTAGCGTCTACTAAGGCATTTACATTACAAGTCCTCACTGGTTACTTCATGAGTAAGGCCATGGAGGGACAACTGGATAACCCAGCTCTTTTTAACGAAGTAAAACTTCTTTCAACAAGAATTGCTGAGCTTTGTGAAAATGCTGAAAAATTAATTTCAGTTGCTGAAAAAATATATGCCCAGAAAGGGTTTATCTTCACTGGCCGAGGAAAATATTTTCCAATAGCCCTTGAAGGAGCCTTAAAACTAAAAGAGATCGCCTATGTGCATGCCGAAGGTTATGCTGCTGGTGAATTAAAACACGGACCGATTGCTCTTATTGATGAAAATATTGTGAACATTGCAATCGTGGGGCCTGAACTTTATGAGAAAACGATTTCAAACGTAGAGGAAGTGAAGGCTAGACGTGGAGTAATTGTAGTAGTGGGACCTGAAAATCACCCTGAAATTGAAAGTATTGCGGATATTTACATACCACTTAACTTTGAAGGGTTAAACGATTTGAGCCCACTTTATGTAAACGTAGTATTGCAATTTCTTGCTTACTACATTGCTAAGTTGAAAGGAACGGACATTGATAAGCCTAGAAACTTGGCGAAATCTGTAACGGTGGAATAATGAACTTGGACTTTCTTAATGAATCACAAAAAGAAGCAGTGTTAAAAACTGAAGGCCCTGTGATGATTCTTGCGGGAGCAGGATCAGGTAAAACCAGAACTTTAGTAGCTCGCATTCAGTATCTTCTTGAAGAATTAAGAGTAAGTCCTTTTCAAATTCTAGCAGTGACGTTTTCAAATAAAGCTGCCCGCGAGATGCGTGAGCGTCTGGCGGTCAATACTCAGATACAAATCGGAGCTTTGCAGGTAACGACTTTCCATGCTTTCTGTGCTAAGGTTTTGCGTTTTGAATCCAACTATTTGGGGCTTTCAAGAAACTTCACCATCTATGATCAGAGTGAGTCCCACTCAATCATTAAGGCCATTATGGCCAAGAGAGGCATTAATCAAAAAGAAATGTCTCCTTATACCATTGCTGACTACATCGATACTTTGAAAAATTTAGGTCACTATGTGGGGCAGCCAATGAATGAGGATGTTCAGAAAGTTGCTCAAGACCGTTTCATGTATGATCTTTTTCTTGAATATGAGGCGGAACTTCATCGATCCAATGCGACGGATTTCGGTGGGCTGATAACTGGAGTCCTGAACTTATTTAATAATTTTCCGGAAGTTCTGCGAAAGTACCAAGAAAAGTTCAAATACGTTCTTGTAGATGAGTATCAGGATACCAACAGAGCCCAGTTTGATCTGATTCAAAAGCTTGCGGAGCTTCATCGCAACCTCTGCGTGGTAGGGGATGAGGATCAGTCGATCTACTCCTGGCGTGGAGCTGATATTCGAAATATTCTTGATTATGAAGTGACATATCCTGAATCCAAGCTCATTAAACTGGAACAAAACTATCGCTCTTCAAAGAAAATCATTGAAGCCGCTTCGGAAGTGATTGCTCGAAATCAGGCCCGAAAAGGTAAGCATATGTGGACTGACAATGATGATGGCGAAAGTATTCGCATTGTTGAGTGCAGAGACGATAGATCTGAAGCTGAATATGTGGCCAATGAAATCAGAAAGCTTGTTCTAGATGGAGTGAGCTTAAAAGATATTGCCGTTTTTTATCGTAATAACGCTAACTCAAGAACCATTGAAGATGCTCTTAGAAAGGAAAAGTTTCCTTATAGAGTTGTTGCAGGGATCAAATTCTACGACCGTAAAGAAATTAAAGATCTTCTTTCTTATATGAGAGTGGTCGTGAATAAAAAAGATTCCTTGGCATTAACCAGAATTATTAATACTCCAGCGCGAGGTATTGGACCGACTTCACTTCGCAAACTAGAAGATGAAGCGGTAAGACTGAATCTTTCTTTATTCGAAATTATTGAAAAAATAGCAGAGGACTATGGAGAGTTTAAACATCTTTCTTTATCTGCAAAGGTTCAGAGTGCTCTTTCTCAATTAGTTCACTTAATTCATGAAGTTCAAGTGATGGAAGAGAATAAAGAGCTTCCTTCATTAGCTTATGAAAAAATTCTTCATGAGTCAGGCTATCATGATCTCCTGAGGGCCGATAAAACCTACGAAGGCGCTGCTCGCCTTGATAACTTAAAAGAACTTTTAAGTGCTATAAAACAATTTGAAGAAACTGAACCGGAACCAACCCTTGTAAAGTATCTGGAAAATATCACTCTAGATGCTACCACTGAAGAAGAGGTGGGCAGTGACCTTATTTCCTTGATGACCGTTCACGGTTCAAAAGGTCTTGAATACCCTTACGTCTTTGTGGTTGGGGTAGAAGACAATATTTTTCCTTCTTATCGATCAATCGAGCTGGGGCCAGCTGCTATCGAAGAAGAAAGACGTCTTTTCTATGTGGCCATGACACGGGCAATGAAACAACTGACGATTACTTTTGCCCAAGGAAGAATGTTATGGGGCAGTTTGAAGTTCAATGGTCCAAGTCAGTTTATAAATGAAATTCCTAATGATTATTATATCTGGGAAACATATCCTCAATCTTCTTTGAGCCGTTCATCTGATAGCTTTAACAGATCGAGCTCATGGAATGATGATTTTGATCAAAGTCCATCATATAATGAAGACTCGGAACGAGTTTATCAGGTAAAGTCTTCAATTCCGAAGGCTAACTTCCCTCAAGGAAGTCGTATTAAACACTCTTTGTATGGAGAGGGTACTGTCCTTCTTAGTGAAGGAAGTGGACCTGAAGAAAAAGTAACTATTGTTTTCCGGGATGGTGTGAGAAAGAAATTTATGGTCAAGTTTGCACCTCTACAACGAGTCTAATCATCAAAAAAGTTTATCTCAAAGGAATGAAATAAATGAAATTCAGAATTTCGATGAAGGCAATCTTATGGACATGGTCATTATTAATAGTGCTGCTTATTGCACTAGGATACAATGCTTACGATAAGCTTAGACCGGAAGCTTTTGTTCAGTTAGCTACCGAGCAGGTCCAAAAGAATATCCCTAACAGTCAATTGGTTGTCGGTTCCGTTGATTATAGCTTTTCAGTTGATTTTAATATCAAGCTCAAGCAAATAACCGTCGTTCGTGATGAATTGCAAATTGCCAAAATTGGAGAGTTAGAACTAAAGATTCCATGGTGGTTATTGATCACTCATAAAGGGACTGCTCAAGTTAATGTGGGGCAGGTAGAGATTCTTTTAAATTCAAATGATGTTAAAAAAATCACTCATAGTTCAGAGGATGATACGGAAGAAACCTCTGAAACGGTTGAGATAACTATTCCTGAATATTTAGCAAAGGCTCAGTTTACCCTGAGAGCAAAAGATGTAGCTCTTAAAAATGAAGATGCCTCAAGAACTTATCTGCAAATTTCTAAACTCTTGGTACGAGGATTTGCTCTGTCGAAGAACTCTGCTTTTGAAATCAAGTTACCAGTATGGCTAGAGCATAACGAGCAGACCTATAATTCGGAGATTTGGTTATTCGGGGATCTAACTCCGGAAAAGGATAAATGGGCCTTCAATTACACTGGAGAGTTTCGTACTAAGGACATTGATGCAAAGATCAGTTTTGATGATGTTGCTTTAGAAGGAACTATTACTTTACTCTTACCACAATTCTCTATTTCTTCTCAGACCAATTTCATGATCGATAAAGAAGAAAAGGGAGTCGCCATCTTTGCTCTGGATCAGTCCATGTGGAAGTTAGATCTGGATTTTTCAGCTCTACCTCTTGAATTCCTAGGCTTATTTGAAAAAGAAATTCTCAATGACTATTTCTCTAAGTTTGAAGGTGAAGCTCAGGGAAATATTTCTCTCTCTCAAAAATTTGAATATGAGGATATTTTCCTTCAAGGAAAATTGTCTTATCCTGGCAAGTTTACCTATCAGAATCTTTCGCAAGAAGGAAACTGGTACCTCATCTTTGATAACAATCTCTGGCTTAACCGCTTTGAGGGAGATCATATCAAGTACAGTAGGGAAAACCTAATTGCCTTTAGTGAAGGAAAAATTCTGGAAGTTAAAGAAACCTATGTCTTCCGTGACCTAAAGATGGATGAAGTTTTAAAATTTATTCCTTCTTTGGAGAAAGCGACTAAAACAGAAGTCCCTGAGCATAAGTCTTTTTCTTTAGCTGACATAAAGAGGGATGATGAAGAAACTTTGGAAGGCTCCTTTGAACTCACCAGTAATATTGCTGCTTTCAACTATTCTGGAGAGTTAAAGAGTAAAAATGAATCACTAAAGTTTTCTTATATTAGTGATGTAGATCAATCAATTGATCTACAGTTAAAATCATTCAAATTGGTCAGTGGCATTGATTTGTTCTCACCTTGGATAAATGGAACGGGAGTGTTAAATTTAGAGTTTAGCGGAAGAGAATTAAGTCAGTTTCCACTCAATCCTTGGAAGCTAAAGGGTACGATTAATTCTGAAGACATGACAGGCATTGTTCCATCTTATTTACAAAATTTATGGACAGTTTTTGATCGAAGTCCTAAAAATCAAGAACTCAACATGTTTGTAAATAATAAGAATTCTCAAATCAAGCTCATCGACAAAGATGATAAGCCTGTAACTTTGGAAGTTTCTCTTAACAGAAATTTAAATAACGAATCAAATGCGACCCTAATCATCCCAGGGAAGCCGGTGAAAAAGACGGTGAAGAAAGTTTCGTTAGATTTTTTAAGGAAGGATAGTTTATGAGTAACTATAGTCCAATCATTTGGAAAGAAGATAAGCTCTATCTCTTAGATCAAAGACTGCTTCCCCATGAAGAAGTTTTTGTTGAAGTCAACTCTTTGGAGGAATGTGCTAAGGCCATTACCGATATGGTTGTTAGAGGAGCTCCCTGTATTGGATTTTCGGCCATCTTTGGTATGGGCCTTTGGGTAAAGACACAAAATCATTTTACTTCTGAATCAGTAGATAAGGCCTGCGACCAAATGATAGCTGCTCGTCCTACTGCAGTTAATCTATCTTTTGAAGTCAATCGTTGTCGTAAGATTTTAAAAGATCATCTTTCCCTGGATAGTTCTAAGGATGCTCTGTTTGCTGCAATGGTTGATTTTGGCCACCAGCAAATTGCAGAGTCACAAAGAATCAATCACTCTATGGGAAGCTTTGCTCTCGAAGATTTGAAGAAGAGAGTTAATAAAGATAAGTGGAATTTAATGACCCATTGTAATACTGGTTTTCTTGCCTGTGGAAGCTTAGGAACTGCTCTAGGTGTCATTTCTTTAGCTCATAAAGAAGGTCGTGTTGAACATGTCTATGCAGATGAAACACGTCCATATTTACAAGGGAGTAGACTTACTGCTTTCGAACTTGGAAAAGAAAATATTCCCTATAGTATTGTGGTAGAAGGAGCTGCTTCTTATCTGATGTCCCATGGGAAAGTTGATGCTATCTTTGTAGGAGCAGATCGTATTGCTCTTAATGGTGATACTGCTAACAAAGTAGGTACATCGACATTAGCTATTGTGGCCAAGCATTACGGAGTGCCTTTTTATGTAGTTGCTCCTATTAGTTCTTTTGATTTAAAGACTAAAACAGGTACTGAGATTGAAATTGAAATGCGCCCTAAGGAAGAGATTACTCAGATTAAAGGTGTGCAAATCGCTCCTGTTGATGCCAATGTTGTGAATCCAAGTTTTGATGTTACTGATCACCGCTTTATTACTGGTATCGTTTGTGAAAAAGGTTTTATTGATCCGAGCATTCCAGGTGAAGTTGAAAGGATTGTAAATTCATGAGTGAGCTAAGGGCTTCCATCGATATAGGTTCTAATAGTATTTTACTATTGGTTGCCGAAATTAAAGATGGACTTCTCCAAGAGAAGGAGAAGCTTTTTGAAATAACTTTTTTAGGAAAAGATCTCGATAAGACCGGGACTTTTTCTGAAGAGTCTATGAAACTCAGTTTTGAAGCACTGTCTTCTTATATTAAAGTTTGTGAGAAGTATGGGATTACTCCGGATAAAATTATTGCAACGGCTACGGAAGCATCGCGAGTTGCTAAAAACGCTCGAGACTTTTATGCCGATGTCTACGAGAAACTGGGACTCAAAGTTAATATTATTTCTCCTGCTGCAGAAATTTATTACGCCACTAAAGGAATCCTGGGGAATACAGAATTTGACTCCGAATTCGTAACTATCATGGATATCGGAGGAGCTTCTACTGAGCTTATCAAGGTGAACACTAAAGATTATACGATCACCGATGCCATAAGTATGCCTGTGGGAGCTGTGAGATGTACGACGTGGCTTAATGATAATCACTTCGTCCAGTCATTGCAGAAGGTTTTTATTGATTTCCGATCTGAGTTGGATAAGTTTCAAACCAAAGAAATTTACTGTGTGGCGGGGACAATAACTTCTCTAGGAAACATGCACCTTGAACGCAAGGAATTCTTCGAAGATGACGTGCATGGAATGAAACTCAAGGTTGAAGACATCGATCAGCTGTTCAAAAAATATTCTGATCTTTCTCCTGAAAAATACTTAGAACTTTTTCCTTTCCTTGGAAAACGAAGTGAAAGTATCAGGGGAGGGCTTCACCTGACGTATCATCTGGCCCATCGTTTATTCTTAAAAACGATGACAATATCCACTTATGGATTACGTTATGGAACACTCTTAGAAGGGAAAATAAAAGAAGAAGAAATTTATTAAGGGGGCCAAGGCCCCCTTTCTTTTTTAATAAAGATTGATGATCTGGTTTTTATGTAATCTGAGGGCAAACTCTAAAATTTTTTGTTGAGCTTTTTGGCACTCGGCTCTGTTAGCACTTAGGTCTTTTTGCATAATCTCAAAAGCGCGCATCGCTCTTGGTCTTTCAATAAGTGAGAGTGCTCGACGCTGATTCTTCACTTGAGTTAAATAAAGGGCGAGACCGAGAATAGTTGGCTGAACATGGGAAAGGACTGATCTTAAAGAATTGTCATCAAGTTCCCAAACCGAATCAAAGTTTACACACTGTTCAGCAAGTTCTTTTGCCAATACAGGGTTTCTTAGTTTTAGGTTCTTTAAGAGAATGGCCTTATCAGGACCTTCCATCCTTTTAAGAAGTTCGATGACTTGCTTTTTCCCGTTTAAATAGATCCCTGTATTCTCTTGACTGCTCATCTCTTCTCCTTCCTAGATGGTGATGACAACTTAAGCTTTAAGTTTTTCTAATTCTTTTTGAAATTTCTGATTGGCCTTCTCTAAGTATGCTTTGTGTTTTAGTTCTGTTTGGGCAACTTGCTCTTCATTGTTTAAACGAATCTCGGCCATTCTTTGTTCTTGAGAAGCCTTTAAATCACTGAGCATTTTCTCATAACGAGCGCTTTCTTCCTGATAGCGCTGGTTGTAGGAATTTCTAAGCTTAGTTAATTTAATTTCTGCTTCATTTTTTTCTTTATCGATTGTGACTTCAGAGTCTTTTCTGATTTTATCGATGGTCTTAGCTTGTTTATTTTTGATCTCAGTTACTTCTTGCTCATACTCAGCATTCATCTTTTTTAATTCGAAATCATGACGTTTATTCATGACTTCTTTCATTCTATTCTGTCTGACAGTAGATGAGATTTCTGACATAGCTAAGTTTTCCTTGTATAACTTCACGCCAATTAATGGCATCATCATTTTAATCATAGCGAAGAGTTAAACTTTCAAACAAGGCAGGCAAAAAATGATGTCTCAAAAGAATAAAGTCTTTATTGTTGATGGTAAGAGAACTGCTTTTGCTAAATTTGGTGGTAGTTTCAAGTACTTAAGCCCTGTAGACCTAGCCGTCTTGTCCGCGCAAGGATTAGTTTCTAATAAAATCGATCACGTTATTTTCTCTAATGTTATTCCATCTACACCGGATACTTTGTATGGCGGACGCCATTTAGCCTTAAAACTTGGTTTGGATGAGGCAATACCTGCCTACAACATCAATCGTCTTTGTGGATCAGGTATTGAAGCCATTGTGCAGGCAACACGTTTAATCCGCTCAGGTGAAGCAAAGATGGTGCTGACTAGTGGAGCAGAAAACTTGAGTTTATCTCCCCATCTCACTTACGGGGCCCGATTTGGAACAAAGTATGGTGCCTTAAAGAGTAAGGATCTCTTATGGGACACTCTTACCGATCAATACATTAACACTCCCATGGGAATGACGGCAGAAGCACTTGCTCAGAAACAGGCGATCACTCGACAGGAAAGTGATGAATACTCTTTAAATTCTCATTTAAAGGCCATTAAGGCCTATCAGGAAGGTTTGATCCAGGATGAACTGGTAGAACACCCTAAGTGCAGTCGAGATGAACATTTAAGGGAAGATATTAAGTTAGAAGAACTGAGTAAATTAAAACCAACCTTTTCTGAGAAGGGAGTTGTCACCGCTGGATCAGCCTCAGGAATTGTAGATGGAGCCGCTTCCTTATTGATTGCTTCAGAAGAAATGGTGAATGAACTCAAGCTCACCCCCCTTGCCGAAATCATTGATTGGCACGTTTGTGGTGTGGATCCACGCTTAATGGGTATGGGGCCTGTTCCTGCGATCAGTAACCTTCTCCAGAAAAATAGTTTAGAATTAGAGCAAATTGATTTTTTTGAAATCAATGAAGCTTTTGCTCCACAAGTGATGTACTGCCAGCAGATTTTGAAGATTCCAGAGGAAAAACTCAACGTTTGGGGAGGAGCTGTAGCTCTTGGGCATCCTCTAGGGGCCACAGGATTAAAAATTTCGCTGACTCTTTCAAGACAACTAAGGCATTATAATAAGAAACTAGGAATTGCCTCAGCTTGTATTGGAGGAGGGCAAGGGATTGCATTACTGATTAAGGGATTATGATTTTTTCAGAAAAAGATTTTCAACATTTTCAAACTTGGCTTGATCTTGATATTAACTCCATCACTTGGGAAGGAAGATCATCAGAATCTTTTTTCAAATTTTGGAAGTCTCTTTTCAAAGAAGAAATATCCCCATCCGAAATGGCCCAGCGTTTTGACTTTGCCCGAAAATATGTAAAGTCCGGACCTCTCATTTCCTGGTTAACCTGGTTGTATGAAAAGTTTCTTGTTTACGTCTTTGTAAATTTCGATATCTCGGTTCGCGAACTCGCTCTTAATTTTGGAGTAGAAGAAAAGTACCTTTCAATTGTTTTACGAGATCACCTCATAAAAGTTTATCCATTGTATGAAGATATCATTAATGAACGTTTCATGATCTCCAACGTACGTTCGGAAAATCTGTTCATAAAATATAGTGATATTACTCCTATCATCGGAAATGAAGCAGACAAGAAGGGGAGTTTTGAAGAAGAGGTCTTTACCAAGATTGAAGTCACTCTTTATCCGGAGTGGTCAAATTTGGTTAAAGAACTGAGCAAGGATATTCATTCTTTAAAACTTGATTTTGAAAAGCTTCAAAAGAAGGGGAGTTTTAGAAACCAGGTTCGTTTCTTCCAGGAAGTTATCCTCCTTCTTCTTTTTCTCAGTATATTTGTCTTTTCCATGAAAAATGCTAACCACTGGTATGAGAACTACCTAGTTAATAAAATCACTCTTTTTGAGCCCAACTTTTTCTGGCTTGATAAATCTCTGACTTATCAAGAGCAGGATCTTTTGGCCCGTGACCAGATTGATTTATCAAATAAAGAGTTGGAAGAACTTGAAAGAATCGAAGCTCAGAAAGTTTTTAATGATGATTTAACTGAAACCCGCTATGACCCGGAGTCGGATGTTGTCGTTTTGAGTTCTATCGAAGATGTTCCTAAGAGTTTTCTTGATGCGGAGACTGAGCAGTCTCAATATGAAGAGAACAAAAAGGGAGGATACCGCGATAGTTCCTATGCACCTTCTAAGTTGAAGGCCTACAGGGTGATGATGACCTCGGTTGATCCTGAAGACATGAAAAATAAAATACTTCCTCTGCTAGAGCGCTTTGGTGCTTCTCAAGTGGATAATGTGAAGCCTGGAACAGAAATTCCTGGAGGGATCTATTTTAACCTCTACGTTCCTTCAACAAACTTAAAAGAGTTTATCACTCGTGTCAGTGAGTTTGGCGATGCCACTATTTTTGAGAGCCGCTCTCAAGGAAGAGATGCTCCCGGAAAAAACCGTGTCTTTATTTGGGTGAAATCTATTTAGACGGCTGTGGTGTCTTTTTCCCAATGATCTGATCGATAAATTCAGTTCCTGTAATAGAGTTATTCTTACCGGTATGCCCGCTGGTATCAATTACCCCTTGAATATTTTGGTAGAGGCTTTGATCAATATTGGCCTTGACTAAGGCATCCGATTCTTTTTTCCAGGCACCCACATTCTTTCCTAACTCCTGTCCCTTAGTATCTAAGAGGTTAAGGTTAGAGGTAATAATGTTATTGAACAGAATAACTTGAGACAGTCTTGCTCGTTCTTGAGCCGCACTCTCAGCAGAAGTTGAAATGGCCTTCTTTTTAGTATTTTCATCGGCATCGCTGACTACTTGGCGGGAACCTACAGACTTTCTGAGTTGCTCTGTAACAGCAACTCTTTGTGCATCATAGGTTTTAGCAAGGAAATCCTTAATATCGTTTTCACTGATGTTTTCTTTTTGAGCGAGATCAAAATATCCATTCTGTTCCAGGTATTCTTTAAAGCTTGCCTCATTGTCTTTTTTTATCTGAAGAAGTCGTGCAACTTCCGCTTCTTGTTTTAAGCGCATTTCTTGATCAATCTTATGAATTAACTCTTCAGAACTAGTAGAGCCTTCTGCAATAAACTTATCACAATCAGGGGCTTCAGGAGTAAGTCTGCACTTTTCTGCAAGTTCGTTAAAGGATTGACTGGCATCTCCTGTTAAGAGGTCGTGAGAGCTAACATTGGTAAGACTATCGTATGAATTATCTTTTTCAGCTCTAAAGAACTTAGCTTTTTGCCCCTGATCTAGTCCAACAGCTGTTCCACTTCTAGCTCCCATATTGTCATTCATATACTCCTGGATTTTTTCCGTGGAGCTAATGGCATTTCGGATATTGCGAAGACGATTTATGGTTAGACAGGAATTGGCACCAACAGTGGAACCTGAATCGGGTTTGTACTGATCACACATCTCTTTCATCTGGGCCGTACAAAAGTCCCAAAACTTTCCGAGTTGCTGAGGATTAATCTGTCCAATTCCAGAAAAAATTTTGGAGTAAACTTGAGACGGATCTTCGGTAGCAGAGAAATTTCCCCAAGTATGTTTCCCTTCATCGGAAACGGTTAATTTAGTATTTGGAGGTGGATTGAAGTATTCAGTCCAATGATCATAGAACGAACTTGTTCTTGGAGGAGAGTGAGTTGTATTGGTTAAATTCTCAAAACAGTAGCGAGAGATTTCCAGAAGAGCGTTCTTAGTTAATTGATAAGAGTAAAGCTTAAAGAACTCTTCCTGATTAACGAGCTGTCTGTCTTTAAATTTTAAATTAGCGAGTTTCGCCTGATTCTTTTGATCTTCCTCATCGATTCCAGTCAGGGCCTTCCGCATTCGAGCTCCAAGATAGCTCGTAATGTCTTTGATGTTTTTAGATTTTACTAACTGGTAACTCTCAAGTCCCAGATTGTCTGAGAGTTCTTGAATGGCCTTGGGACTTTTTGAAGAGATTTTATTTTGAAAACATTCCTGTGCTTTTTTCGCCTTCGCTTCACGTTCAGCAGGAGTATCTTTGGCAACAAACTTATTTTGATCCCGACATTCATCAAAGTCTTTGGTTCTTTTGATGAGATCTTCAATTTCGTTTTCTTTAATAATAGAGACAAATTTTTTTTCTAGTGCTTTATCTGAAAGCATCTCATTAGGATTGGCCCAGCTGGCCTGAACAAAAAAGGCAAAAAAAAGGAGTCTGTACATGACTCCTTTATCGACTTGTAGTGGGTTTTTATTAAATTCAATTACATGGCATCATCGGAGATGCCGAATAAGCCTTTGATATCACGTAGTAGCTTATGGCTCTTACCTAAGTAATACCACTGACGGAAAAATCCAATCAGCATGGCGACCAGGAATCCATAGGCCACTCCTGAGTGAACAGTCCTAGGAACCATTCCTGTATCGTGGGCCCCTCCTAATAAAAAGGCAATCGTTCCCAGAGCAAGCATGAGCATCGTCCAAGGAATAGTTTGTCTCTTAGAGAGCTGAGTTTCATGAACAAAACGGGCAACTTTTTTCTTATAAGGTTCAAGATCAGCAGGAGGTTCTTCGAAAAGCTCATGTAAGTTTTCTTCTGAATTAAGCACATTCCATACGTTTTCAACTAATCTTGCCACTCCAATAAAGTAAAACATGACAAAAGCTTGGATGAAAATCACATAAATAAAACTTGGGATGGCCAATTGTATATGACTAAACTCAAAGTTTACCCAACCAAGGGCCACTGAAATAGTTAGTAAAATCCCAATAAGCATAAGGAGTAATAAAAAACGTAAGAGATAGGCCATTACACTTCCATTTTAAGTTTGATTTTGTTAATTTCGGCGTACTCATAGCCTTTTAACATTAAGGAAAGAAAATGTCCGAACAAAAAAAGATTCTCGAATCTTCTCCTTTCTCTGGTATCGCAGTTCCAATTGCGATTGTCCTAGTGGGAGCTTTGATCATTTTTGGTGTAACCAAGATGCTTTCAAGCGGAAAGGATCATAAAGATCTAGTGAACGAGTTAAATTCTAAGACTTTCGGGAACCGTTGGGTTGCAGCCTATGAACTTTCAAAATTCTTAGCGGCTCAAAAAATTCCTCAAGAAGATATGCCATGGGTTATTGAAAACCTTTCAAAAGTCTATTTTGAATCAGTAGATGCAAGAACAAGAAATTTTGTTGTTATGGCCCTTGGGTCTTTAAATAATCCTCTATCACTACCAGTTCTTAACAAAGCGTTAACTGATCAAGACCCTCAGGTTAAGTTTAACGCAGTAGTTTCAATCGGGAATATGGATTCCACTAATGAGATTGCTTGGGACAATATGAAGGCCTTGTTTGAACAAAATGATGATGTGGGCCTAAAACAAGCAGCGCTCCTTACTTATGCTGCTCATAAAAGAGAGGAGGCGACTCCTTTTGCTAGAAGTTTACTGACTTCAAGTGAACAAACTCTTCGCTATTCCGCAGCAATTGTGTTGATCTATTCCAAGCAGAATGAAGCAATTCCAGTTTTAGAAGAAATTCTAAACTTACGATACGATGTTGTATCTCCCGGTGCGTTAAATGGTCAGCAAGTTGAAAGTCTCAAAATGAGTGCTTTAGAGGCCATTGAAAAATCGGAGTGGAAAGAAGCCTTAGCTCTGGTGGAGCAGGCTCAACAGAATGACTCGAATGTAAGAGTAAATACAAAAGCAAAACAGGTTCTAAATCTATTGAAAAAATAGAGTTTTACAACCATAATGGGTGAAAAATAAAAGCCCTTAATTTTTAGCGTCGTTTTTGACCTAACATATTTTTTTTCCGGAGATTCTCATGAGTGATGAGGCAAAAACCAGTCTGAACCGTCGCGAGTTCTTTAGTTTTCTTGCGGTAGGTTGGATTACTTTTGGTGCCGCTGTAACAGGTATGGCCAGCTTAGTTTTTAGATACCTTTATCCTAACGTGGTTTTCGAACCAGCTATGGACTTCATCGCCGGGTACCCTGATGAGTATCCAGATGGAGTTGATGAGCGTTGGAAGAATGGTTTCGGTGTTTGGATTTATAAGAATGAAGGAAAACTTGTAGCGATGTCTAACATCTGTACTCACTTAGGGTGTATTCCTACATGGCTTCCTGCTGAGAATAAGTTTAAGTGTCCTTGTCACGGATCTGGTTACTATCCGAATGGTATTAACTTCGAAGGTCCAGCTCCACGTCCACTTGAGAGATTTAAAATTTACCGTGCTCCAGATGGTAAGATCGTCGTTGATAAAACAAAAGTCTTCCGTTACGAGAAAGGTGAATGGTCTAACACTGAATCATACATCGACGTTTAATAATTAGAGGAAAGAGATATGTCTGAAGGTTTTGCTAAAAAAGTTGCTAATACGCAGGTGTGGAAGGCCATCTTCCGTCACGGACCGCCAAACAATGCTCGTAACAGAGCCGCTGTTATCGCTGGTAACGTATTCCTACATCTTCACCCAATTAAACTTAAAAAGTCTGGGGTGCAGCTAGGTTATACATGGTGTATGGGAGGACTTACGTTCTTCGTATTCCTTGCTCTTACCATTACTGGTGTACTTCTTATGTTCTATTACCGTCCAACTGCTGAGTACGCATACACAGATATCATTGGTCTACGTGAACACGTGCCATTAGGTATTATGCGTGAGCTTCACCGTTGGGGTGCCCACTTGATGGTTATTACAGTGTGGATTCACATGTTCTGTGTATTCATGACTGGTTCATACA
>DATGND010000251.1:0-3347 GCA_035306925.1 Bacteriovoracaceae bacterium
GTCCCTCATCATCCTATCAAGAGCGGGCCTTGAGTGCTTTACCCCTGATTGGTTCTCGTCTTCATAGATGAGGTAATCCGTAATACTGTTTCTATTACAGTACTCTCTTAAGGCCCGTACCTGAGCTTCCAGACCGGTTGATTGATTTCCCGTACTGACACGACAATATAGAGCAGTCTTTTTTGACATAGATAAAACTCCTTAACCAGGCTCGTTTTTGGGAAAACTTGGCGCTATTTTGGCGCTACTTTCCCCGAATACAGGCAAAAAAAGATGAAAACGGACAACAACAGCGTAGACTTGAATTGTTTTCAACTAATTGTTATTATTGAGTAAGTTAATGATTATAAAGGAAAGTATAATTCTGGTAACTCGGCTCCAGTCCTGGGCACCATTCTAATCTTTCTTTTTTCATCCACATAAGTCCGCTATTTCTCTCGAAAATGTAAGCTTTACACTTAAGAGCTTTTAAAGTTTTGCAGCGCACAGAACTGAGCTATGTTGCTGGCAATATCATCACATCGTCCCCTTTTTTCGGGGCCTAGTCAGAATAAGACTAGATGGAGGGCCTATGAAGCTTTTATTACTACTTGGTTTCTTATCTGCGAATGTGTTTGCCAGCGACTGTTCACAATTTCCATCGCAAAGTGGTCCGTTTATAAAGGATGTTTACGTAAAAGGACTACACGTTAGAGTTAAAGCTGATTTCAAAATTAATAAGGGTGTTGAATTTGGGCGCGCCTATACTTCACACACTTATCAAAATCCTGAATTTTATGTTGAAGGAAAAAAAGTATCCGTTAACCGCCTCAGTGCTAGAGAGATTTTTAACTCTATGGGTTATGAAGGACTCTCCTATGTTGTAAATACCCAGGTAGGCCTTTTTGATAGAGGGTTACTCTTGGATGAAAATCTAAGAGTAAGAAGAATGAATCACAAAGAAATTGTTCTTCAAGAAAACACTCCTATTGGTGCATACCATCCAGTTTGTGCTGACTGGCAATACTAATTCACTTCGTTCTAGAACGGATGCTGCTCTCACAGCATCCGTTTCATTGACCTCCTATTTGACGACTCTTTAAAGTCCAGAGACAATCCTCCTTTCGGAGGTCACTATGAAACCCATTGAACTTTATTCTCTTGGAACCCCTAATGGACAAAAAGTCTCTGTAGCTCTTGAGGAAATGGAGTTCCCTTATAATGAACATAAAATCGATATTATGAATGGAGATCAATTTACTCCTGAGTTCATTAAAATTAATCCTAACTCTAAAATCCCCGCCATTGTTGATCCTGAAGGACCAGATGGTAAGCCACTTGCTATTATGGAATCAGGTGCCATTCTGATGTACCTTGCGCAGAAATCCCAAAAGTTTTTCCCACAAGACCCAAGACTTCAAAGTGAAGTTCTTCAATGGCTCTTTTTCCAAGTAGGAGGAATCGGTCCGATGTTTGGGCAGTTTGGTCACTTCTTTAAATATGCAAAGGAAAAGTGTGATCATCCGTATCCTCTTGAGCGATACACCAAGGAAGCTAAACGCCTTCTCCAAGTTCTCGACACTCGTCTTGAGGGCAAACAATATTTAGTGGGAGAAGAATACACCATCGCTGATATGGCCATCATGCCATGGGTAAAGTGTCTTGATGTTTTTTATGGGGCCAATGAACAATTAGGTCTTTCAGAATATAAAAACGTGCAGGCCTGGGTAAAGCGCCTGCTAGATCGTCCTAAAACAGCTAAGGGCATGGAAGTACTTTTATAAAAATGATCATTAGAGTCTATCGCAGCCACTTTAATCTCTATCAATGCTTCTGCTACAGAAGTTTATCGTCTTCAAGGTAAAGGTATTGACGGCAAGGCCTGTGCTGTTGAAGTCGTAAAAGATGCTCAAACACTTCATAACATAAAGCTAACAGGTGCCAGTAAAGTATTTGAAATTCTCGCTGATACTCCAGATGGCTACCGCCCTCGTACTTACATCTTAGAAAATGGTGGGGCTGAAATGTTATCTTTTCTTAATAACCGCCCTGAGCTTTTTCAATTAATGGATGTTTCTTACGGTACATTTACGAACTCTATTACTTACAAATTAAATACTGCTGACCACTCTACAGAAGATACTGGTGGGATCAGAGGTCTAGTTAAAATAAAATTAAACTTTAAAGGAGATAGACTTTCTAAAGTTGAAGCTTCTTTTAAAGGGAAAGCCTATTTTGTGACTCTGGCTTCTTCTGAATTCGAGTGTCATTAATTGATATAAAAAAGAGCAGTCAGTTTATGCTGACTGCTCTTGAAATGATTAAGTCAAAAGATTTTCTAAATCTGTGAGATAAAAACTTGTTCGTCTGATCCTATTTCGCAGTTCTTGAATCTGATCAGAAAGAATCACAAAACCGGCCTCTAAACTCACATCAGCACTAGCAATTTTAGCAGAGAAAATATCTTCTCTTGTAACCAAGACCTCTTCTACTTTCTCTTCGATTATTTCTTCCATTATATCTGAGACTTCATGTCGAAGAATCGGTTCACCGAAAAGAGAGATAATGTTTTGTGTTTGAGCTTGTTCACCAGAAAACGTATCCATTCTATTTTTCACCTTTTTCACAAATGCCTTAAGGCTATCTTGAGCTTATTAAACAGCAATTTGAGATTATTAGGTATAGTTTGTGAGCTTTGGTGTAAAGCTTATAAGGTGTTAAAAAATAAGACACTCTGGGTAGGTAATCTTAACCCCTTTGCAAGAGGCCAGTAGCTAGGCAGATAATTAAGTTATGGAAACTAAACGCTGTAATCAGTGCAAACACTTCTTTATTACCTGGAATCAGGCCACCCCCTATGGTTGCCGACTTTATGGGATTATGAGCAAACAACGGCCTAGTGTGATCGTTAAGAGTGCGGGTTCCGGGGAGTGTCAAGGTTTTAGCCCTAAAAATGCACCAGAGGTTAAGGAGCGCTGGAAGGAAGATCTTTCTTAAGCACATGATAATTTGGCTTCACTTCCTCAATAATCCCTCCTCCAAGACAAAATTCCCCATCATAGAGAACAACACTTTGTCTGTGGGTTATGGCCCTTTGAGGACGATCAAAAACAACATCAATTCGCCCATTATCTAATAGCTTGACCGTACAAGGCTCTTCAACTTGACGATAACGAACCTTCGCTTTTGCTTTGAATTCTTTATTTGCTGGTTCAATAAACCAGTTCATTTCACTGGCCACTAAACCATCTGAATAAAGGGCCGGATGGTCTTGTCCTTGGGCGAGAATAACTTCATTGTTCTCATAGTTCTTATCTACCACAAACCAGGCCTCACCTGGTCCTCCAATTCCTAATCCCTTTCTTTGT
>DATGND010000252.1:0-8185 GCA_035306925.1 Bacteriovoracaceae bacterium
AAGAGCTGGTTAAGAAAAGCAGATGCTGCCCCTCTTTTTTTTGAAAAAGAGGAAGAATACTTTCTTGAACTCGTTGTGCATGAATGTTTTTTAAATCACTCATAATACTTTTTACTCTTATCAACACTTGTTGGAATTGCCACGGCATCAACAATAATCTTTTTATGAGAGCCGTTGATTACTTTTTTATTCTTTAACTCCACATCAATGAGAGCATTATAACCTTTCTTGACCGCTTGATAACTCATCTTAATGAGGGCCGTCTTTTCGTCCTCGCAATCACTTACTCTGATAGGTTCGGCTTTTCTATTCATAAGCCGAGTAACTTTACCCTGATCCTTAGTAAATACGATGACCTCTTTAGCTTCTTCCACAGACTGATGATAATCCTGGAGTTCATTGGCCACGTATTCATCAAAGCAAATGGGACAATAATGAGGGTGAGAAAGATTATCAGGAATCTTATCAAGATAAATAAAATCCTCAGTAATAAATTGCGTGCATTTCTTGCAAGTGCATTCCTTGCAAATTCCACATTCATATTTAGCACGAGGCCCTTTACAGTTTTTACATATTTCGTTTGTCATGAATGGGATTTTATCATGGAGTCATGGATTATGACCAAGGAAATATAAAGCTGATTCATAGCATAAGAGAGGGCCCTTGAAGCCAATAAGATGGGCATGTAGAATAAGAGAAATTCAACACTCAGAGGAGTACCTATGAAAAAAATTGCAGTAGTTTTAGGCGGTTCAGGTTTTAAAGATGGATCTGAAATTAGAGAAAGTGTTCTTACGCTTTTGGCCTTAGATGAAGCCGATGTTCAATTTGATTGCTTTGCTCCTGATGATAATCAGTATGATGTAGTCAATTGCTTAACTGGTGAAGCTATGAATGAAAAAAGAAATCTTTTAGTAGAAGCTGCACGAATTGCTCGTGGGCATATCAAGCCGGTAACTGAACTTAAGGCTTCAGACTACGATGGAGTTATGTTCCCAGGTGGTTTTGGGGTGGCCAAGAACCTATGCACCTTCGCTTTCAAAGGTTCTGAAGGTGAGGTAAGAGCTGATGTGAATAATGTTATTCATGATTTTTATAATGCTAAAAAACCGATTGGGGCCATTTGTATTGCACCGGCCTTGATTGCTTTATCACTTAAGGGAAAAAATCTTAATCTTACCTTAGGTAGTGAAGGGGAAGCCGCAGAAGAAATTAAAAAACTTGGTCATCGTCACACAGTGACTAAGCCTCATGAGTGTGTTGTTGATCGTGAAAATAAAATCGTTACGAGTCCAGCTTACATGTATGATGACGCTCGATTAAAAGATATTAAGAAAGGAATTGCAGAAGTGGTGAAGGCTATTTCTCAAGATTTATAATGAGATTATCTGTTCTTGATTTATGTTCAGTTATTGATGGTGAGGAGCCTAGAAAAAGTTTTGAGTACGCTCGAGATCTGGCCCAAGCTGTTGAGTCTTTCGGCTATACACGCTATTGGGTTGCGGAACACCATGACTCTCTGGGAATTGTGAGTTCATGTCCAGAGGTTTTAATTGGCCATCTAGCTGGACATACCCAAAAAATGAGAATCGGTTCAGGTGGAGTGATGCTTCCTAATCACTCCACCTATCATATCGCTGAAATTTTCAGAACTCTGGAAGCTCTTTATCCTAACCGCATTGACCTTGGTCTTGGACGTGCCCCAGGAAGTGGGGGACGTGCCATTCAAGCTCTAAGACCCGATCACCATGAGCAGGCCCAAAGATTTCCAGAGGAAATAGATAAACTCTTTCTTTATTTTGAGGATAAGTTAACTCTTAAAGCAGCTCCATCCATTAATACGAAACCTGAAGTTTGGATTCTAGGTTCTTCTGACTTTGGAGCAAGACTTGCTGCTCAGAAGGGGCTTCCTTATTCTTTTGCCCAGCACTTTTCCGGAAGAAATGCAATTGAGGTGATGAGATTTTATAAGGAAAACTTTAACCCCTCTCCTTATCTCGAAAAGCCCAACCTTATTATGGGTTGTCACATTATTTGTGCTGAGAGTGAGGAAGAAGCAGATTTTCTTTCTCTTTCTTCAGATGTATCCATGGCCTATTTTATTCAGAAGGGACAATCTATGCCCTTACTCAAGCCTGAGGATGCTCAACAAGTGGGACTCACTGAAGAGGATCGTTTTTATATTCGTCAGTCCTTCCCGAAGTTTGTGGGAACTCCTGAGAAAATTAAGGAGGAACTGGCACCTTATAGTCAGTACGCAGATGAATTAGTTATCTCTTGTATGGTCTATGACCAAAAGAAAAGGATTAATTCCTATCGTTTACTCTCAGAGGTTTTCAAACAGAATTGTTAAGCGGGCCCCCGGATAAGTGTTTTCAATGAGAATTTTTCCTCCATGAAGTTCTGCAATTTTTTGCATAATGACTGATCCCAGTCCAATGGAGATTTCATCACTGAGGGCCCGGGTAAATCGTTTCTTTCCAAAAACTTCAATGTCTTCAGGAGAAAGACCTGGCCCATCATCTTCTATCATAATGGCCTGTGACTTAAGAGAGATTTTTATTTTTTTATGTGCGTGCTTTAGAGCATTGGATAATGCGTTTTTAATTAATCTTTTTATCAATTGCTTATCACCAAGGATTTGCACCTCTGCTGGTTCAAAAATAATTTCCTTACCATTATTTCTGAAAAGGTTGATCTCATCTTCAATGAGGTGAGAGAGATTAATTTTCTCAAAATTGCGAGTGTACTTCGGATCATTGACTCCTGAGAGAAAAAGAAGTTCCTCCACGAGTTTTGAAAAGTAATTGATCTCTTTTTGCATTAAGGAATGAAGTTCTTCTTTTTTAGCTTCATCAATAAGGTTGCTTTTTTCATGCAAGAGTTGATTAAGGGAGTTGAGGCTAGCAATGGGCGTTCTTAAATCATGGGCCAGCTCTTGTAGAACTCTGGTTTGTTCATCTTTTCTTTGTTGTAAGGAAAGAACCAGGTTTTCAATCTGATCTGCCATTTGGTTGAACTTAACCATGAGACCAAAGTTCTCATCTTGAAACTCTAATTTAAAACGGGCCTTGAGGTTTCCTGAGATAATTTCACTCATGATCTTTTCAGCTTCCTTTGATTTTCTATTGAAGTAAAAAGTCACGATAATGGAAGTCAGAATAAGACCGAGGATAATAGAAACAGTTAAAGAAATGATGAGAATTTTAAAGGGAGTATTAAATCCTTTAGTCTCTCGTTTTCTTTCATAGCGTGTTTTAAAGTGATAGTGATAAGCATAGTTATCACCTAAGTCCAGAGTATCAGAGCCTTGGAGTTTAAAGCCTTTTGTGGCGAGAATGATTTCTCCATGACGACTAATGGCCCCACTTTGAAAAGGGGACTTTCTGGAGTGAATCTTATTGAAGGTCTCTTCAAAGTCATCATTGTGAAGAGTTGCGGAGAGTAGTAGTTCCCTTTCTATTAAGGGCCCTTTCTTTCTGGCCTCTTCCACAAGCTTTCTCATTTCCTCATGATTTTTCTGCTGATGCTGTTTAAAGCTATGAGTGATGTAGATGGAGAAGAAAACCAAGGTAAGAATGGAAAGAAGTCCGGTAAAAAAGATTTGAGTTCCTACTCTCGTATTAATGCGCTTCAAGACGATACCCTGATCCGTAAATGGAGTTGATTTCAATATGAGTTATATTATGTTTTGCCAGTATTTTGCGGAGCTGGCTGATATGAGTGTCGACAGTACGGTCTGAAGCATCTTCATTATTCATGAGTTGGTCTCTAGTTACAATTCTCCCCTCATTCCTTAAAAGGTAGCTTAAGATTTCAAACTGTCGACGATTTAAAGGCAGTGCAGTGTTCTTATAATGAATTTCTCTTCTCTCAGGGTAAATCTCAAATTCAAAAAGATTTTGTTGCTCGGCCCAGGCATTGCTTCTTAACTGGACTTTGATTCTCATGAGGAGTTCTCGATGAGAAAAAGGTTTTTTAATAAAATCATTACCACCAATCTCAAGCCCTCTGACAACGGTATCTTCATCTGTTTGGGCCGTGAGAAAGATGAGAGGAACTTGAGGAAAATGTCTTTTAACCTCTCTGGCCAGGTCCAGTCCTGACATATCTGGTAGACCGATGTCTAAAATAAACAAGTCTACCAGATGTTCTTCTATCAATGAGAGACATTCTGTTGCATTCTTTGCATGAATGACTTGATAACCTTCCAACTCAAAACTTAAAACAAGTCCGGTGGCCAGAATAGGATCATCTTCAACGAGTAGGATTTTGATCATAATTTAGTTTGTTTTTTCTTTTCAGGTTTAATGATTCCTTTAGTTTTAAGACATTCTACCATTTTGGCACGGGTATCATCGTCAAGCTTTCTGAATCTTTTTCCTTTTTCTATACCTAGCTCTTCACGGCATGCCTTAAAGGCTTTTTTGTGTTCTGGTGATTTTTTTTTGCGCTCAGGTTTTTTAATTCCTTTATCAGCAAGACATTGTTTAAATTTTTCCTTGGCTTCCTTACTTGGTTTTTCACCTTTTACGAAACCGGCCTGTTCTTTACATTCTCTAAAGGCTTCCTTGTTTTTCTTTTCACCTCTAGCTTCCGCATGGGAGAAAGTGAGTCCTAGTAAAACGGCGAGCATGAAATGTTTCATAAATACCTCCTGGTGGTCATTAAACTTTAACCGGAGATTGTTAAAAAATTATGAATTAAATATGGACCTCTTCCTAAATCAATAGGGTCCTTTATTCCAGCTTGTAAGTCTCAATACTTAAAACGATAATATTAAAAAGGTATTTTTTTAATGAAAGCATTGAATGATATTTTCTTACTAAATCTCTTTACTATTCTTCCTCCAGTTTTCTCTTATCTTCTTGCCTGTATCGGGGCCATCTTTGCTGGAACCGTGGTTGGTAAGGAAAGGGAGAAGGCCCAGAAGGCGGCGGGGCTTAGAACATTTGCCATGGTTGCCTTAGGCTCATGTGTGTTCACCTTAACCACTCGCTTAGTGCTGGGAGAAGGGTTTTATACCGATGGTGCAAGGATTCCTGCTCAGATCGTTTCCGGTGTCGGTTTTCTTGGTGCCGGTGCAGTTTTTAGATCTGGCCGTATTGTTTCCGGTCTAACCACAGCAGCTGGAATTTGGGCCACGGCCGCAGTAGGTGTGGTGTTTGGACTAGGATTCTTTACCTTTGGAATTTGTGTAACATTTATGATTTTCCTTCTTTTCTGGATCCATTCTTATATGGACAAGAAACATTTTCGTGATGCTGAGTTCAGTACTTATCACGTGCATGTTGATTCCCAGGATGGAAAAGGCCTGATTCTAGTTGAGGAAGTGGTTCGAGAGTGGGGCTTTATTCCAAAACCAGTAGAAAGCAGTGATAGTTCGAAAGTGGTTTGGGAGTTTAGCATTGCCCATGATCAGCGTGCCCATCAAAGGTTCCTTGCTGAGCTTGCTTCTCATAACTACGTAACAAAGCTCGTAAAGAGATAACGCTGCGCATTTTTGGCTGAAAAAGAGATTTGCCTATGTTAGCATTCCTCACCGCTTAAATTTTTGCTATGTGAGGAGCCTTTAATGAATCTTTGGCACGACATTAATCTTGATTTTGACACTGAGAAAAACACACTTAACTGTTTAATTGAGATCCCTGCAGGATCAAAAGTTAAATATGAGATCGATAAAGAAACAGGTCTTCTGATGGTTGACCGTATTCTTTCTTCTTCTGTTCACTATCCTTGTAACTACGGTCTTTTCCCACAAACTTATTGTGATGATAAAGATCCTCTAGATGTACTGGTGATCGGTCAGTTTCCAATTGCTCCACTTGCCCTTATGAAAGTTCGTCCAGTTGGTGTTCTTAAAATGATCGATGGTGGAGAAGGAGACGATAAGATTATCGCAGTTCACGTTGATGATCCTCAATACAGACACATCACTAAACTTTCAGAAGTTTCTCCGCACCTTGTAGCTGAGATGAAGCAGTTCTTTGAGTCTTATAAAGCTTTAGAAAAGAAGAAAGTAGAAATCACTGGAATCGAAGATGAAGTTTCAGCTATTAAAGTTGTAAACGAGTCTATCGAACTTTACAAAAAACACTTCAAATAATTCTCTTTAAAATCTCCTCAAGTTCCCAAAAGGTACGCCGTACCTTTTGGGAACTTGAGGGAAGAAATTAGTATTCATTAGATCTGATTAGATTTTTACAATTTATTGTTTTCAATCCATTCGTTAACTTCAGATCAAATTCATAGACATCGAGATCTGTGTAGTAGTCGGGATTGTTGAAGGCCCTTTTAATTTTAAACTCAGCGGTTTGATGAGAAAAAGTTGGAAGCCCCATGCCTGATCGAAGGCCAATATTGGTCGCACTGATGTGGTTAGCATCAAATGATTTAATCTTTCCTGCTTTTCCCATTTCTCCTAGGTAAGTGCCGTTCTTGTAAACTTCAAACTGACAGGTATTTGAACTGTCTAATTTAAAACATTGAGCATTGAAAACTCGGCATCCTTCATTATTTTCAAAGGTACCCACTAAGCTGATGGAGTTAATGGCATAGGAATTAAGGGATAATAAGATAAGAGTCGTTGTCCAAAAAGTTTTGAAAGCTTTCATATTAAAACCTTTGTTAATTTATCTGATTTTTATAAATAAATTTGAACTAGAATGAAACCAACTGTGAATAATCTTCATTTCAATAGGTGAGGTATCTTAAGGGCGTACCAAAAGGTACGCCGTACTTTTTGGTGGTTAGGAATTATTTCTTTAGTTCTTTGCGGATGCCGCTGGGGCCTTTAAAAACTTTTAATAGATAGATAAGAAATGGCAGGATGATGATGACTCCAACCAGGAGTGCCAGGAAGAGTTGTTTGATGACGGATTCTGGAGCCGCTGCTTCTAGGAAGGTGAGCTTACTTCCATCCTGAAAGTAAATCATATCGGGATATCGTTTCACTAAGACAGCTCCCATAATCATGGCCACCTGAAAGGCCACAATGACTCGTGAGATGCGATCCCATTGATAGATGTAGCTTAAGATAAGAGGAATCAGCAGGAGAGTGGTAACAGTGGCAAGAGCGATTGAATAGGTACTGCCAAAGAAGGCGTTGATAAAATCCTTGTTGGTATATGAAGCAACGGCGAAAACAATCGTTCCTGCGATAAAAACAAAGATAAGCGACTTCCAAATATCCTTTCGAATACTCTCACGCACTTCACGCTTCCTTGGTGCCTCGCTCAGGAAAAAAGTTTGAGCGAGAAAGAGATAAGTTGAAACGACAAATAGTCCTACGCTAAAGCTAAATGGATTAAACCAAGGATCAATAAAGTATTGTTTAAAATGAAGTCTCTCTACGGGAAGAGGAGAGAATAAGCTTCCGACGATTACCCCTTGCCAGAATGATGTCCAAACAGAAGAGAGGGCAAACATCCAGGTGTATTGTTTCTGCCAGCCGTCTTCAATGGGATCATACTGACGAAAAGCAAAGGCCGTTCCTCGAAAAATAATGCCAATAATGATGAAGACCAAAGGAATATGAAAGACGTTGGAGAAGATCATAAAGGGGCTCGGAAAGCCCATAAAAAAAATCACGATCACCAAAATCAACCAGATGTGGTTGGCTTCCCAAATAGGTCCGATAGCTTTTTCCACTAACTCTTTTCTCGACTTCTTCTTGGTCACAAGACTTAAGAATTCATAGATGCCTGCTCCGAAGTCTGCTCCTGCAAACACCACATAGAAAATAAGACTTAAAATAAGAACAAGAAGGACAAACTCAAACATGGTTATCCTTTTTCATGAAGAGTTGAAACTGCCGATACATTAACCATGCGACAGTAAGGGCCAGCATGATATAAAGTGTAGTGAAGAAAATAAGAAAGTATTCAAGTCCTGGCATCGGGCTTACGGAGTCTTTAGTTTTTAGAATCCCGTAAATGATCCAAGGTTGCCTTCCAACTTCTGTGACAATCCACCCCGCTTCAATGGCGATGATTCCTAAGGGAGTGGCGAAAGCAAAAATTTTTAAAAGAGTTCTATTCTCAAAAACATCTTTTTTCTTCCATATCCTCCATAGGGTGTAGATAGAAAGAAGAAAAAGAAAAGTTCCAATACCCACCATCAGCTGGAAGGCAAGATGCACTGGTATAAGAGGTGGCCATTCATCTTCCGGGAAGTCGTTGAGTCC
>DATGND010000253.1:0-9244 GCA_035306925.1 Bacteriovoracaceae bacterium
CAATGGTCAAATTATTTAAGTTCACTTTATTGGCAGTTTTATTACTGAGTGTGAACGTTTGGGCATTACCAGAAACACTTGTCATTCAAAAGAATGCTCCTTTGGCCATTGAGCCATTATTTGGAAGAGAAGATTATCAAATAGGCGAACTGAATCGAGGTACAAGAGCAGAAATTATCTCTCTGAGTACCCAACATCAGGCAGGTGTCGCTCTCCAAGTACGCATTACCAATGGCCCTAATCAAGGTCAGGTAGGATGGGTCTATCTTTCTCAAGATCGTAAAAAACGTAATATGACTCTTCTGAATGGCAGAAAAAGAGCCGTGGATCTCCCACATCTACCTACAGAAATGAGGGCAGAAGATGATGATCAGGTGCTAAAAAACTTAGGCACTTCAGAGCAAGTGCAAATACCAGCTAATAGCTTTAAAGAAGCCTTTACTCCTCTTATAAGAAGTATGTCACAAGAGGTGAAAGAAGGAATTTTTTCTAAAGAACCCGAACTTGTCACAGTTAAGTCTGACAAAGAAATCTGGGAAGATTTTACAAGTGGTAAATTGATTCTTGATCAGGACCCTTATAAGGGAGGAAAGCTTCTAAGCTTTACGACACCTGATAAATCGAAAAAATATTCGGCAACTTTTCGTCCCGAGTACCTTATTAATCTTCCCCTGGATGTGCAACAAACATTAAGGTCAGATCCTGAATGTAGTGAGTACTTTAAAGACTTAAAAGTTACCGAAGAAGATAGGTATAACTGGCACCCAGGATGCGAAGTTTTAAAAACTCCCATCACTGCTCAATCAAAAGTAATGCTCACTCAGTGCTTAGATTCGATTAAAGAAGTGCTGAGAAATGGTAAGAAACTGAAGCCCAGTGATAGAAGCAAAGTCTTTCCTATGTTCTATGAAAAGCTTAATCCAATTGAGCAGGAGTTCCTTGCACATATGGTGACATCAATCGGAGAGGCAGGAGTTTTAGCTCCACCGGTAGAAGAGATGGTGGCCATTATGATGGTGCTTGATAATAGAAAAGAGTATGCCAGGCAAAAAGGATTTCTTAATGCGAATGCATTAGATGCGGCCTTACAGCCTTCTCAATTTTCCATGTATAATCGTGGTGCTCATCATTGGAGTGATGCTCTTAACCGAAGTACAGAAGATCGTCAGACTCAGCATGCACTGGATGCCTTTATCACTTTTAAAAACACCCATTTTTCTGACACTCAAAAACGTATTTTCCATTATCATACAAATGCTGTGCGACCTCCGTGGAAAGCTGCAAATAAATTAGTTCTACTTAATATCAATGGTGTCGAGTTGAAAAAGACTGGTAAAAGACATATTTTTTATCGAGATATTGGCTGGTCCTTTGGGCATAACAGTTGGAGCAAAAAATGAAGTTCCTTCTTACATTATTTCTCATTATTATCTCAACGAATGTCTTGGCCTGGGAAGTGGTTAAGAAAAAAGATCAGTACTTTCTGGTCAGTAGTGATAAGAAAACCTTTGCCATTGTTTCAGAAGGGGGAGACCCCTCATTTGAAAAAATAGAACCCTTTTCTCCTGAACTGGATCGAGTGATCTATAAGGCGGGGGTTGCCGGGACCAGTGAGTTAAAAGTGATTTACCGCGCTCTTCTGCTTAGAAAAAAAGATCATAAAGTCTTAGGGGATTTTCCTGTCTCTTATCAATCAATGGACGGAAAATCTAAGGTCACCGTTAAGTGGGAGCTTAAAGAGGATACTGTCGTTATTGAAGATCCGGAAACAGAGTCGACCAAAATCGTTCCGCTGCGTTAAACTTTTGACACATCTTTAATCTTCTCACACTGTTTTAGTGTGGCTTTACTTCATATCATCATTCTCTTAAAGTATTTTTATCCAAAAACTCTTTGAGGAGAATTCTATGAAAACACTAATGACTATTGCGATACTTACTTTTTCTCTTTCTTCTTTTGCTTCAATCCAACTGCGCTCTCAAGTTCATAATGAAACCTGTACAATTGAAGGAAATAAAGTCACAAAAACAACTTCGATGCTTAATGGTGAGCTTAAGTTCACAACTACTGAAACGGTAAGAATTGAAGGTCTTGAAGCTATTGCTCGTCGTGTAATCGAGACAAATACTGGAACAAGCAATGAGTTTTTTACTCACGAGCTAGTTCTTGATGGGCAGACTTATACTCTGAACGTAGGTGATTCAAAGGAGTCTATGGCCCTTGTTAATATGATGAGCAGAATCTGTAAGACTCGCTAAAATAAACTGACATATTTTGAAAAAAATGAAGGGCCCAAATCGGGCCCTTTCTTATTTCTTGATCTGAATATTTTTAAGTGCTGCAAAGGCATTATTTTTAAACGCTGGCCCTGACTTCATATGGTTAGGATTTGGTCCACTGGATTTACCACGACGAGGTTGTCCACGATCAACTCCCGTCACACCTTCTGTTTGTGAGTCGGCCTTACATGAAAGAGAGATACGACGTCGATCAAAATCAATGGCCAGCACTCTAACTTTGATTTCCTGACCAACTTTGAGCACATCCATAGCATTTTCTACGAAGCTATCACTCATTTCACTAATATGGAGAAGACCGTTTTCTTTGATACCAATATCGACGAAGGCTCCAAACATCGTAATGTTAGAGACCACTCCCTGATACCATTGACCAATTTTTAGGTCTTTGAGCTCAGAAATACCTTTAGTAAACTCAACCGATTTAAAAGTGGTACGAGGGTCCTGAGATGGGGCCTTAAGACACTTTACGATATCTTCTAAAGTCATCGTTCCAATCTCTGCGGCAAGGGCCTTATCAGTTGCCAGTTGGTTTTGAAGAGAATCATCGGTAAGAAGATCTTTGAGATCGCGGCCTTTTTCTTTTACCCATTTTTCTAAAGTTGGATATCTTTCAGGGTGAATGAAAGTTCCATCAAGAGGATGTTCTCCGTTGTAGATACGAAGGAATCCAGCGGCTTGCTCATAAACTTTTTGCGTAAAGCGACTTACCTTTAAAAGATCCTGACGAGATTTAAATCCGCCGTTTTGGTCACGGAATTTAACCACGTTTTGGGCCACTGACGGACCTATACCTGATACATAAGAAAGTAGTGGGGCAGAAGCAGTGTTTAAATCTACTCCCACATAGTTCACACAAGACTCCACTACTGCTTCAAGACTATTTTTAAGTTGAACTTGGTTCACATCGTGCTGGTATTGGCCTACACCGATGGATTTCGGATCAATTTTTACCAGTTCAGCTAGTGGGTCCTGGAAACGACGAGCGATAGAAACGGCTCCACGAACGGTGACGTCTTTATCAGGAAATTCCTGGCGAGCGATCTCACTGGCCGAGTAAATAGAAGCTCCTGCTTCTGAGATCATAGTCGCCTTAACCTTTCCTTCTTTGACTGCTGGAAGATATGTTTCAACAAACTCCAGAGTCTCACGGCCATTTGTACCGTTCCCAATGGCAATGTATTCGATGTTGAACATCTCAATCATCTTATTAAGAATTTGAGCTGCTCCTGCCTTATCATTCTTAGGCTCGAACGGATAAACCACATGGTCACCCATGAACTTACCAGTGTGATCCACGATAACCACCTTACAACCTGTACGAATTCCAGGGTCAATTCCTAGTACCGCCTTGGAACCTAAGTAAGGTTGAAGAAGAAGGTTTTTAAGGTTCACGCCGAAAACCGAAATAGCTGCCGTATCGGCAATCTTTTTAAGTTCGTTTTTAATCTCTAAATCTAATGAAGGCTGAATGTAGTTATTGTATGATTTTTCAGCACACTTTTTGAGGATCTCATAGTTTGGAAGAGCATCTTTCTTAGGGAAGAAGTGATCTTCGATCATTGAAACTCCAATTTCTGGAGCAATCTCTGTATCAACTTTAAGAACCTTCTGGTTCATTCCTCTTCTCATGGCCATATAGCGGTGAGAAGCCTTAGGATCTTTGATTTTTGAAAGAGGTTCTGAAAACTCAAAGAAGTCTTTATACTTATGAGCATCTTCGATTTTGTCTCCATCTTTGCGAAGTCCTGATTTCATCACACCTGATTCCCAAAATGTTTGACGGATTTTTTCTTTCAGCTCTAATTGGTGAGAGAAAGTTTCAATAAGAATGTCACAAGCTCCATTGATAGCATCTTGAACATCTTTAACTTTTCCTTCACTAGGCTTCACGAACTTCTCTTCAAGTTCAGCCACTAATGTTCTGACATCTTTATCACCTTTAAGGATCATATCCGCTAAAGGTTCAAGTCCATTTTCTTTAGCAATCATGGCCTTGGTTTTTTTCTTCGACTTATAAGGAGCGTAGATATCTTCTAGTTGGTTAAGATTAGTAGCAGCTTTGATTTGACGTTCAAGTTCAGGAGTAAGGGCTTCCATTTTCTTGATAGCTTCCAGAATGAAAGCACGTCTTTTTTCTGTTTCAACATATTCATTATAAGCTTCCTGGATATCACGAATCTGAACTTCATCGAGACCTCCAGTAACTTCTTTACGGTAACGAGCAATGAAAGGAATGGTGCACTCTTCTTCAAATAAGAGTTTGCAAGTGGCCATGATTTGATTAGGAGAGATTCCTAATTTTTGCGTACAAAAAATCATTGCATTTGGATCAAGCGTCTGTGCGGCCATGTAAAATTCCTCCAAGAACATTATAAAAATCGAGAGATAAAGGGTATCTAGCAAGAGTAGAAATTGGCAAGATTTTGTGGGAAAATAAAATCATTATCTGATGAAAAGGCACAAAAATTGAGAACTTTAGGCATAATTGGAGGGGGAATTGTTGGAAAAAGTTTGCTTTTCTCTCTTGCATGTGAACATCGACAAAAATATGACAGGGTGGTTATTTTTGAATCAGAGGATTTTGCACCGGCCTGTACTTTAAGAACGACCTCAATTGTAGCCGCTCGCGGCGTTCTTCCTGGCATTGGCCCTCTTGGAGATTCTATTCATCAGGGCATTCTCGATTTCAAAGATCACGTGAAAAAATTTGCACCCCAAGGTGTCTATCCCATTTATCAAATCACTTCAGCACAAGAGAAAATGGATTATTTTCTTCGCCGCTATAAAGAGTTCAGTCATGCCCAAGAGTTTAGGGGACTGGCCTTTACTAAAGAACTTCCTTTGTACATAGAAGATGCTTATTATGTGAATCCTTCTGAATATTGTGATTGGCTCTATCAATGGTCAGCGCAAAAAATGAATGTGATTCATAAAAAAGATTTTGTCGTTTCCATTGATGAAGAACTCAATGTGAAAACTCACAATAATGAAACTTTCAAATTTGATCACCTTATCCTTGCGGGTTCCATCAAAAATAAATTGTGGTCATCCTTAGTCACCGATTCCAAAGTGACTCGTAGTAAGCCAGTTAAGGGAAGCTACCTTTTGTTTAAAAACATAGACTGGGGAAATGAAAGTTATTCTCTAAGCATGGATGGCCTTAATTTGATCTATCGTGCTCCTTCTCATGAGCTTCTTATTGGTGCCACTTCAGATGAGTCTGAACTCTATAGCTTGGTTGAGAAAGAGTTCTTGAGTGAGGCTTATTTATATTTTTCAAATATTCTTCAAAGAAGCTTACCCGACTTTAAGAAGGCAGAAGTCTTTACTGGCATAAGAGAGAAGAGTAGTAAGCGTCAGCCTTATTTAGGAACTGAAAAAAATGTCAGCTATATTGGTGGGCTTTATAAGAATGGTTTTACTTTGAGTCTTAAAATGGCCAGAACCCTCGTGAGTCAACTCTTCTAAGTCTCGAGTAAAAATCTTGATAGCACTTATTATCCACACTCCTACTGGCCTTTCTGAGTTGATCTTTGGTTATTGGTATTTCTTCTGAATTAGACTCATGTGGCAGGTAAGGTCCATTGTCTTCAGTGCTTAAAGCTACTGTGATCATTTTGGTAATGATCTGTGAGTTTTCTTTATTGGTTTGCTTGAGGTTCTTACAAAAGTGAGAAGGTACATGTATGAAGCCAACCATCTTTTCCGGATGAAAGTAGCGCATTTGATAGGCCACATTGTTACAAACAAAACTTCCTGCATTATTTGATAGGTTAAGCCTTTTTCTTTCTTCCGTAGAGAGTCCACAATACATTTGTGGAAGGGGGTAGCGAAGGGAGAGATAAGGGGCTCCTGTTGCTATGATGGGAGTATTGTTTCTCTCAACCCCTAGATTATCGGGCCCATAGGTTTTATCGAGGTTACGTCCTACAAACTCTGCTTTGAGTTTACAGCCAGTTTCCCCCAGGCCAATAACTAGATCAGCTTCAATGTTTTGGAGACAATTTTTTAGTTGAGGGTAGGCCTTTTCAAAACTTGTCTGCAAGGGACA
This sequence comes from Bacteriovoracaceae bacterium, assembly GCA_035306925.1. GTDB lineage: Bacteria > Bdellovibrionota > Bacteriovoracia > Bacteriovoracales > Bacteriovoracaceae > Peredibacter. The sequence continues at coordinate 6,352 of DATGND010000253.1, forward strand.
TAGGGAGGCATTGATACCCATGGACTTCAATTCCTTATACACCATTTGCGCCACCGTCTCAGAGTTATTCACCTTTGCCCCGTCAAAAGGGTCAAAATGGGCGATAATGAGGTTTTGGGCCTTGAGCTGAGAGGTAGTAATGAGGACAAGGAATAAAAGTAATTTCATACAAGGGAAAAGGGCCCTTTTCAGGGCCCTGAATTTTTATTTAGAAAGTTCAATCAGTTGATTCACAATTTGCATGAGTGGCTGTGGACGAGGATAACGGAACTCACAAGGAACTTCCTTAACGACGCCATCGCTATTTTTCACTTTGCACAGCTCATAGTTTCCATAGTGCTTAGAGTTCTCATAGATAAAGCTATGAGCAACTTTAGCAGCTGATTGCCAGCTCATTGGAGCAGGTTCTCCGCTAGTGATATCCCACTTCTCAGAGAGTTTTGGACCTTGGAAGAATTTTGAATAATCCTTCGGCACTACCCATAAGAAGTCTGGACGTGAAAGATTCATTGAAGGCTTATTATCATCTGCAGGATGAACATTAGCCGCTTCATTTAAATCTTTTACACCTCTCCATTGACCACCAACGATATTACCGTTGATATCGATTTCCAGGTCATAGTAAGAAGTCAGGTTACTGTATTTATCCTTGTTATAGTTTCTTGAGTTCACTTTTTTAATGTGTCCCCAATCCGCATAAACAATCTTAGACTCAACACCTACCAGGAATGCAGTGTCTGGGTGGCGTTCATTACGGTAATGGTCTTTTTTCGGTTCATATTCACGGATAGCTTGATCAAATGATCTTCTGTCTCTTCCTGTATATGGATCAAAATATTTGAACTCGTATCCTTTGACCGGTTGGTTGGCCACAGCAATAGTAGCAGCTTTATCAATGATAAAACTACGACCTTGTTTTCCTACCAGGTTAACAAGAGCTAAGTGCATGACACCTGGGTGAACATCCGCACATCTTGGAAGGATTTCTCCATTTTCAGGAATGTGATCATAGAAGCGTCCAAATTTATCCTGTCTAGGACTTCTTCTCTTACAACGAAGCCCTTCAGAAAGAACGTAGTCTTGAATAATGGAGTTTGCCCAAGTTTGAGAAATAAGTCCTTTAATATCTTCTGGGTAAAAAGGAACTTTTCTACCATCAGGAAGAGTTGCATAGACAGTCTTCTGTGGCTTAGGAACAACTCCAGAAGCAGGGGCCCATCCGTGACAGATCCCTTCCCAGTTGGCCACGATATAGTTTTTCTTTTCAATTTCCCAATCGTCTTCTTCTGGTAGATCAATAGAGCGGATATAATTCCACTTCATATCTTCCTTCCACTGATTGATAAAATCCCAAATACGATTTGAAAGATCCAGATCGTTTCCAAGAAGAAGGTCGTATTTTTCAGAAGGAGCTAGTTTAGCAATCTCTTTTTCAGAGAGTTGGGCAAACCGGGTTTCAACATAATTCTTTCTCTCATCGTATGGTTCAATAGCGTCGATAAGAGGAATGAAAGTGGCATAAGCAAGGAATGTTCTTTCCATATAAGGATTGGCAATACCACCTTGCTTAAGTGGCCAGTAAGGACCTGTCCATGGAGCAACTTTAGTATTGGCCTTATGTAGGTTTTGCTTATTGATCGTATGGATATTGGTGATCGGATTATCATCCTCTGTCAGATACTTTAACTTTGAAGTAATTTGTTCTTTTGGAATGGGCACCCATGGATAAATCTTTTTAGGATCAGGATTGGCGTTAGCAACTGTGCTTCCAATCAATGTCGCTAATACTGCGAGCCCTAACTTTTTATTCATAACTTCTCCTTATATAAGATCAGAGACGGTTCTATTAAAGTTTGGCGGAAGATATGATTTTTTCTCAGTACTATCAAGAGTTATAGACATTCTTTCACAGGTAAATATTACAGATTGATCTCTTGACTGGGATTAGGTAGAAAACGGCTCACTTTATTAATCAGGAGAGAAAAAATGAAAAAGTTATTTGTGTTAGCAGCGTTTTCTATCGCTACTGGTGCATTTGCAGAAGGCTGGGATAGATATAACAACCCGAATATTTATGTTCCTATAATGCCAAATAAAGCAATTAACTATGAATTCTCTACCTTACCTTTAGAATCTCACTTGGAAAGTGATACTTTAGGATGGTCGGGGCACTACTGGCCATTTATGTATGGTGGGATTACTTACCGTTGGAACCAGCCTGGGTTCAAACCTTTTACAAATAAATTTCCTACGAAAGAAGAAATCTTGAGTATGTCTGAAGATAAGCTTGCTGAGCTATCTCCTGCTGAGCTTTATGACATCTATCGTGGCGATTATAATTTCTCATTTACGAAGAGACTTCTGTCTATGCACAATCCAAAGGCCGGATGGTGGGAAGGTCTTTGTGATGGTTGGGCCCTTTCAGCTGCTAACTATGCTGAGCCTAAAGCCGTTGTGATGGTTAATAAAGACGGAGTAAGAGTTCCGTTCGGCTCTTCTGATGTTAAGGCCCTTATGGCCATGCATGGAGTATATAACTCTCAAGGTTATTACGTAAAAGTTGGTCGTCGCTGTAACGTTCGCGGTAAAGTGGCCGGTGAAGAAGTCGATGAAACTGATAAGCAGCCATCCCGTAGACAAGCTGAATCGGCAAAATGTCGAGATGTAAACGCTGGTGCTTTCCACGTTGTGATCACAAATATGCTTGGTATCCATAATATGAGCTTTGTGGCCGATGTAGATAGATTCGGTGAAGTTTGGAACCAACCGGTGACAGGTTATTCTTCTAAAGTGGTTGGTGAAGAAGAAGTAACTAAAGCTGACTCTCGCAGAGGGATCGTTAAAAAGGTTCGTGTGAAAACCCGCATGGGTTATGCTTCTGAGTTAATGTTCT
>DATGND010000254.1:0-6430 GCA_035306925.1 Bacteriovoracaceae bacterium
GAGGCGCAAGAATAATATTAAATATAAAATGATGAGAAAAATGGAACCGATAAAACCATGTTCTTCATTAAAAATGGCAAAAACAAAGTCCGTATGGTTTTCCGGTAAGTACTGCAAAGAAGCCTGTGAAGAATTCTTAAAACCCTTACCAAATATTTTACCTGAACCAATAGCAATCTCAGATTGAATGGCATTATATCCCGACCCCTTGGCATCCTGGTAGGGATCGATAAAAGTCTGGATTCTTTTTCTCTGATATTCCTTGAGTCCAAAGTTATACATGAGGACCCCGGAAATCAGGGCTATGAATCCCAAAGTGAAGATTGTTTTAAAACGAAGTCGCTTATAAAAAATAACTAGAGAGAAAATAAAAAGCAGAAGTAAGCCCGTACCAAGGTCTGGTTGCACCACAACCATAATCGTTGGAACAAGAGTAATTAATCCAGGCACAATGAGGTCTTTAAAGCCCATTTGAATCTCAGGATTAACCCGAGAAAAGTATCTTGCCAAAGCTAGTACTAAGCCTAACTTCATAAACTCTGAAGGCTGCATTCGAATAGGTCCAAGAACTAACCATCTCTGGGCCCCCATTCCCACCTTCCCCATTAATAACACCAGAAGGATGAGAAAGACCGTCGTCCCATAAGCAAACCAGGACATCCTTTCAAAAGTTTTAGGATTAATAAAACTCACTAAGATAGCAATAACGATGGAAACGAAAAACCAAAGTATCTGGGACTTATAGAGTTCTGAAACATGATCCGCCACTTGAGCGTGAGTCGCAGAGTAAAGATTAAGAATCCCGACTAAAAAGATAGCGGTCATACATCCCAGAAAACTAAAATCATATCTTTTAAAAAACTGAAGTAGTGTTTGATTCAAAGGGTTCTCCTACTCATCTTCTTCGGTTGGCTTAGCAGCTTCTGCAGCTGCCTGACTTCTTCTCATCGCATTCAACCAATTTTGACGAATGACCTTATCTTTTTCCAGATTTTCTTCATAAAGATCCGGCCAGTATTTTTTCATGTATTCAGTAATCACAGCTTCGGCAACCGGTGTTGCAGCGGAAGATCCATGACATCCATGTTCAATAAGAACAGCAGCAGCGATTTTAGGATTGTCATAAGGAGCGTATCCAACATAAACACCATGGTGACGATCTCGGTAATCCATATTCTCGCACTTCTGATAAATCTTATCGGCTGATGCACTCTTCACCTGCGACGTTCCCGTCTTACCGGCCATCATAATCCCTTGACCTCTACGATAGTAAGCTGTTCCTCTATAGGCATTGACCACCTGGAATAGCCCCTCTTTAACGAATTTTAAAGTCTTAGGATTTTTAAATTTGATCTCCGACAGTAACTCAGGAGTAGAAGATTTAATAACATTCCCCTGATCATCGGTAATTTCTTTTACTACGTATGGACGCCAGATTTTACCATTGTTGGCAATCGCTGCATAAGCGATAGCTAGTTGAATGGTGGAGGTTAAGACGTATGACTGTCCAATGGCACATGATAGAGTTTCACCTTGCTGCCATTCTTGACCGTAACGTTTTCTCTTCCAGTCTTGAGTCGGAATAAGCCCGCTAACCTCGCGAGGAAGAGCAATCCCTGTGCGGGAACCAAGTCCAAAGTTTCTTGAATGCTTGGCCAGCACATCGATATCCATACGATAAGCCGCTCTTTGGAAATAGACGTTACAAGACTCTCTCATTGCTTTAACGAGACTCGTAGGCCCATGCCCTCCTCTCTTCCAGCAATGATAAACTTTTCTTCCTACTTTCCAGGATCCTGAACAAAAGATCTCTGTTTTCTCATCAATCTCCCCTTCTTCAAAAGCAGCAATAGCAGTAAAAGGTTTGAAAGTTGAACCAGGAGAAAAGTGCTCCTGAATATTTCTATCTCTTAAAGGATGATTCTCATTGGTAATTAAGCTTCTCCAATATTCTGGAGTAAGACCTCGGGAAAACTGAGAAGGATCAAAAGAAGGTCGGGATACCATGGCCAGAACTTCACCACTATTAACATCAACGGCGACCACACCACCAACTTTCCCCTCTAAGGCATTGTAAGCGGCAATTTGCATATCACGATCAATCGTAAGCTTGACGTTGTTTCCAGATACAGGTTTCTCATCCTCGATTCCCTTAAAAAGGTTATCGGTGTTGATATATCTCTTTTTTCTTCCCCGAGCATCAACCTCAACGAACTCATGCCCATTCTCGCCACGAAGATATTTATCAAGTTGTTCTTCAATACCGAACTGTCCGATAAAATCTCCCAGTCTATAATCAGCTCCATCCCGAGCGCGAAGTTTTGGAAGCTGGGTTTGAGAAATCTCTGAAATGTAACCCAGTAGGTGTGCTCCTACTTCCTTGTCACGATACTCACGGGAAATGAAAGTATCCACACTGACTCCCGGTAAGTCGGAGTTCTGAGTCTCAATTTGAGCAAGCTCTTTAAAAGAAATATTCTTCTTGATGATAATCGGGCGATATTTTGCCTGATTGGAGTTTTTCTTCAAGATGGCATCGATTGATTCAACATCAGTTTCAAGAATTTCTGCTAACTTCTTTAAAGTTTCATCTTTATCCAAGAGAAACTGAGGAGTCAGAATGGCATCAAAACGAGGAATATTATCAACAAGAAGTTGATCATCTCTTGAGTAGATATAACCTCGGGGTGCCCATACCACTTCTTTTCTTAGACGATTTTGAATTGAGTAGTTATGAAGGGTTTCCCCTTTATAGACCTGCAAATACCAGAGTCGTGCCAACACTAAACCAAAAGCGCACATAACTATGTAGGAGATCAGCGTGGCACGTTCTTTGTGAATTTTGACTAGTTCTTCTTCTCCAAACATAAATTAAATCCCAACACCACGAGTGCTTTCAGAAGATTCACGCCAAATTCTTTCAAGAGACCAAAATAATAATGGAGAAATAAACGAGAGAACAAAACTTCCCGGTACAAAGCTCCATAAAACCATTCCGAATTTTGAAAAGTCACTGATCTTTAAACAAATAATACAAGTCACTGTTACAAACCAGATAACCTGGAACAGTTGAACTGTAATCATTGTCATGAAGGCAGTCGTCAGATGAAGAATTTCTTTTAAATAATTTGCCGAAAGTAAAATAATGATTCCTGCAAATGTTCCGATGGCCCATCCTTCAACAGAAAAGGCAGAGTGGATAACTTGAAGAATAAGCACCAACCAAGGGACCAGAGGTGTATCCAATCTAATGGCCAGGAATATTATAAAAAGCACATGAAAAATAAGTCTGTATTCATGCCATCCAAAAAGAGGCAGTATCGTTGCTGTCACGATCTCGAGACCAATGAGTAAAGCAATCGTCATAAACAGAGCAATCATCATTTGTGAAAGTTTCATATTCATTAGTTGCTCACTTCTTCCTCATCTTGAGTAACAAGAACAAGGACTTCTTCTAATTTATCGAATTCTACACTCGGAACGACTTCAATATTGAGAGTCATCCCAAAGTTTTCTCTGGCAATATCTTTGACCATACCGACTTTTATCCCTTTGGGATAAATCCCACCAACACCTGCAGTAAGAAGCTTATCCCCTACTTCTACAGGTTCATTTCTCATGACGTATTTCAGGGCACACTTGAAATTAAAAAGCCCCTCAACAATTCCATGAGTACGAGTGCGCTCCACCAGAACATCCACACGGTTGTTTTGATCGAGAATGGTGAGCACGTCTGCATAATTAGGCGTGACGCGGTACACATACCCCACCAGCCCCTGGTCAGTAATGACAGAACTCATCACCCGAATTCCATGACGCGTTCCTTTATTCACTCTGATAACTTTAAATTCGTTAGCCGAATCCCAGCCCACCACTTGAGCGAGAACTTTATGATGTGTGAGTTCATCCGAGTAATTTAACAATTTCTTTAAGCGAAGGTTTTCTTTGCGAATCTCCTCCATGCTGGAGATATCTCTTTCTAAGCGAGATATCTGCTTATGAAGAATTTCGTTTTCCTTAGAAGTATTGACGATCAAAAGATAGTTGTCCCAGAGGGAAGTAATGCTCTGCTTTGAAGCAACAATTCCTTCCTGCACAGGAGAAATGACTTCTGTGACAATCTTTTCAAACAATGTGGGATCGTCCAATTGAAAACTCTTTTGAGAAATGCCGTAAATGGCCAGTATCCCAACAATGAAATTATTGACGATTTTAGTCTTTGAAGACTCGTTAATCAGTTTCAAGTTCTGCCCTTATTTATTAATCTTTTGTCTTTAAAGATTAAAACAAAACTCGCCCCTCGCCAATGAAGTTTACAAGATAAAGTCTTTGACCATACCAGCTCCTTCCCGATAAAATGAGTTGCATTATTTAAAAGGGATGATTATGAGAAACGCTTTTGCGAACAAAATGTCTTACTTTATTTTAAGTTTTCTTTTTCTCCTCATTATTGCCAGTTTCATTTTTACTGGGTTCAACGGAGTTGGAATTGGAAGTTCTAGAGAAGTAGCTAACGTTGACGGCACTCCCATTACCACTAGGGAATATCAAACTGCACTTAACCGTCAGATCGATTTTTTTAACCAAATGATGGGTGGAAACCTGACTCAGGCCCAGCTTGAGCAAATGGGAATTAAAAAGACAGTACTCGATACCCTCATTCAACAAAAATTGATGTTGAATGCTGCCGGCAAGATCGGTTTTGCCATTTCTCAAGACGAAGTTAAGGCCGAAATTAAAAAACTCCCTTATTTCCAATCGAATGGACAGTTCGATGTCTCCCTTTATCGCAATATGCTTCAAAGTAATGGCTATGTCCCGGCCCGCTTTGAAGAACTTATCGCAGACGATATGAAACAGCAGAAACTAGAAGGCTTATTCACCAATCTCATTGTTTCTGAAGCTGCAATTGCAGATATTGTTAAGTTTAAGAATTCTGTCATAACTGTTCAGGGTCTACGTATTCCTCGTCAATCCCTGACTCCACTCATTTCAGTCTCAGAAGCTGAAATTAAGGAATTTGTGGCCAAGGAAGAAAATCAGTCACAGCTTGAAAGTCTTTATGCTGAAGATTTTGCTAAATATAATAAGCCTGAAGAAGTAAAAGCTCGTCACATTCTGATTAGAGGTGATGATGATAATGCTTTAAAAAGAGCAGAGAAAATCAGATCTTCCCTAACAGCTAAGAATTTCGTTCAGATCGCTAAAAAAGAAACAGAGGACGAAACTGGTAAGGATAATGGCGGAGACTTAGGCTGGTTTGCTAAGGGTAGAATGGTGCCTGAGTTTGAAGAGGAAGCTTTCAAACTAAAAAAAGGACAGATTTCCTCTCCAGTAAAAACTCCTTTTGGCTATCACCTGATTCTTGTTGAGGATAAGAGAGCTGCAGAAGTTAAACCCCTTGATCAGGTAAAAAACGAACTTGCTAAAAAGGCCCTACAAAAGTCGAAATCAACTGATCTTGATGCCCTCTTAAAGGCTCAATATGAGGAAATTCAAACGGCTTTACAGCGTAACAACTATAAAGCAGTAGAAAATATTGCCAAGAAAGTGGATGTTCCTTATATCAATACAGAAGTAAACCAGTACGATCAGCTAGTTCTTCAGTCGGAACTTTCAGCTCAGGACGCTGCTAAGCTTTTTGCCGCTGATCCTGGAACAATCGTCGATCTAGGGAATCCGGGTAATATTTATTTACTAAAAGTTATAAGTAAAACTCAAAAAGCAACTGTTGCTGAATCAACTAAACTTGAAAAGGCCAGTCAGGAACAACTTTTAAATCGTAAAGCGAGAACTGAATTATTACGTGTAATGAATAATAAAGCTAAGGTTGTCACTAACCCTGCTTTGTTGTAAATTAGCGACGTAATTTACAGGAGTGTTCCCATGGCCGATAAAAATGCCAAATTTAGCCAAAATGTTGATGGAGCTTACTACGTCGACGATTCTTGCATAGCTTGTGATGCTTGCTGTGTTGAAGCTCCTCGTTTCTTTGCCATGAATGATGATGAAGGCCATGCTTACGTTATGTTGCAACCTCAGACTCCCGATGAGATTGAGGAAGCTGAAAATGCAAGGGCCGCTTGTCCTGTCGAAGCAATAGGAAATGATGGCTAATAAAAAATCTTTTAAAAAAAGCGAGGCTCAACCTCGCTTTTTTTTTTATTTAAACCAGTCTCTTTAATTCGTTCAAAAGTTCATTCAGACTCAGTCTCTCTTCATCCCCTCTCTGACGCTGTAGAGTGGCCAAAATCAGGTTCAAACGATCTAAATCAAGGCAATCATCTATAACTAATTCATCCTCATTGAAATTCAATGGACAGGCATCTACAGAGGCTCCTCCTTCGTTATTAAATTTAAGAGGTAACCCTTGCGTGCGACAGATCACCGGTCTTGCTTCATAAATACTGCAAGATTCATTCTTCAAAAA
>DATGND010000255.1:0-6517 GCA_035306925.1 Bacteriovoracaceae bacterium
TTTACCGAGTAGTAATCATTCATGTTATCGATACCGATAACCTCTACGCCCTGATCAATCAGGATCTCACATACTTTTGAACCAATAAAACCGGCCGCACCTGTTACTAAAACTTTTTTCATATTTTTCTCACTCTCAATATCTCTACTCTTTGATTATCTATTCTGAACTCAACATCATAATCACTAATGGCCATTTGATAGGTATCATCACCTCTTTGATGAGCGGGCCTTGGATCAAAGCTTAAAACTTCGCTAATGAGTTCGGCCTCATCTACTTTCTCACAACTCCAACAAACCTCCAAGATAGAAGGCCTGGAAACTTCTAAGCTCTTAGCTACACTAACAATATCCGCATAAGGAAGGTAAGGCTTAATATCAAGAATAGGAGTATCATCTAATAGATCAACTCCACTCACTGTAAGAACAACTTCGTTCTCTTTTACTTGCAGACTTTCAAACTTCACTACACTCATTCCTAAACGATTAGGACGATGAGGTGAACGAGTAGCAAACACTCCTCGCTTCTCACCTTCAAAGCGCGGTGGTCGCACTAGTGCTTTGATATTTTCTTCTGAAACTTCATGAAATTGGAAAATCAACCAAAGGTGTGAGTAGCTTTCAATGCCCCGAAAGGCCTCGACAAAAAAGTCGTTTTTAGGGAAACGCATCGTTCCAATGGCGTTCATGACCAGGAGCGGCTGTCGAGGAATACCAAACTTTTGCTTAAATGGTGTATTAATAAAACTTAAGATATTCATAAGTTAACTCACTGTCCAATCTAACACTTTCTCACACCTGAAATACTCAATTGAAACTCTCGAAATGACATGATTTTATGGCCATCTATTTAATTTTAAAACCTTGAAACCACTACTCTTTGAAGAGTTTACCTAGGGACAAATTGCACCTTCGACATCGGTGTTTTTTTAGTTCTATAATCACCTTAGGTCATGACTCTAGGAAGAGTCGAGGACAAAAACTTTCAAGGAATGAAGGGTGAACCTTATGACAAACTTAAATGCTATCGCAGCAAATCTTGATTGGTCTAACTTTAATGCAACTCTTGTTATTGAAGTTACTCGTCCAGAAGGAGTCTTTACTTCAACCGCAGTTGCCATCTCTCCTGATACCGTTATCACTGCGGCCCATAGCCTTGAAGGTAAAGTTATAAAAGTCAGAGTCTCTCAAGACGCGGAGTACAGTCCGAAAGGAAAGTTTGTTGGGGTTGAATCATTTGAAATTCATCCAGAATACAATTCTCAGATTTCCTTCTTTAAAAATGACATTGCCAAAATCAAACTCAAAAAAGCACTGCCAGCTTCCACAACAATCTATCCTCTTATTAAGGGACCATTCTCCCTTGATGGAAACTTCTTTCGCCTAGGCTATGGGGCCCGTGAAGGAAAAAATATTCGTACTCTCATTACTCCAAGCTTTAAGGACATGAGACAATTTGAAAACACCCTAGAGCTTAACGATACTTATTCTTTCTCGGGTGATTCCGGTGGCCCTATCTATCTTATGCGTAATGGTCAGCTTTATCTTGTGGCCATTCACTCAACATACTCATTTGGACCGGAAGGAAAATTCTCTTTCAATCCAATGCTCCCTGCTCACCGCCAATGGCTTTTGAGCTAAGGTACGCCGTACCTTTTGGTAACCGTTAAGATAAGATACAGTCCATTAGTGAAATCATTTATTGCGACTTGGATCTTATTTATGAGTCTAGTCATTGCTAAAGATCAACAGTGGGAACTCTTTAATTCCTCTCTTCTTTTAGAAGTGACACGACCAAACGGGGTTTTTACCTGCTCAGGGGTTGCCATCTCTCAGGACACAGTTCTTACCGCTGCCCACTGCCTCGATGGTGAAGTTAAACAAGTTAAAGTATTTGATACTGTTGCCTATGATCCGAAGGCGACTTTCTTCGAAATCGCCTCGAGTAAGATTCATCCCGATTACAACCCCAAGGTGTCCGCTTATCTAAACGATATCGCCATTATTAAGCTTAAAACGAAGCTTCCTAATCACATCATCATCCACCCTGTTTATCAAAAAGATGATATCACCGGTGAATTTATTCGCTTTGGCTTTGGTGAAAGAGATGAAAAAAATAATCGCACGGTTGTCACTCCGAAGTTTCGATATGTAAACCATCCTCATAAAGTCATTGAGCTTGATGACTATTACTCAAAGTCCGGAGATTCGGGAGGGCCGGTCTTTCTGATCAAAGATAAGACGATTTATATCCTCGCCATCCATTCAACCTTATCTAAAGGTTCACAAGGAGAATTTAGTTACAATCCCCTTGTGAACAAGTATTGGAGTTGGATTAACTCTGAAACTCATAAAAGTATTCAGGATCCAATACATCAGAAGCCTTAATGGTGTTTAAAATTTTAAGTTCTCCACAGTTAAGGTCATATACCCAGCCATGAATAATCGGATACTCGCCTCGCTCTCGCCATGCCTTCTGAATGATCGAAGAGTGTGCAATGTTTCTGGTCTGATGAATAACATTTAACTCCACTAGCCGATTCACTCTGTCTGTCTCATTATCAATCTGAGAAAGTTCAGCACGATTGAGATAAACCACATCCTTAATATTTCGAATCCAGTTATCAATAAGGCCCAAGCTTTGATGGCCAAGAGCTGCTCTTACTCCTCCGCAGTTGTAATGTCCGCAGACAATAATATGAGGAATCTTTAAAGCTTCAACCGCATACTGCATAACGCTTAAAAGATTTGAGTCAGTATGAACAACCAGATTAGCGATATTTCGATGTACAAACATATCTCCCGGATGAGTATTGGTTATTTCTGCAGGAGGAACTCGTGAGTCAGCGCAACCGATCCATAGAAAGGTTGGATTCTGATCCTTTGCCATTTTTTCAAAATAGTTTGGATTAATATCCAAACGGCTCTTGGCCCAAGCCTTGTTTTCTAAAAGAATTTTTTTAATTATTTCCATAATAGCTTTCCTTAAATAAACGATTAACTGCAAGACTTGTGCGCTCGAGAGTAACATGGATATTTCTTCTTGCACTGGAGCGTATAAAGTCTTCCACTAGTTCAATAATGTCTTCATCAAGAAACACTTTCCCACCATCAAGAATCACTTGTGTATTGTTAGGAATCTTATCAAAGGTCTTAATAAGATGTGCTTTATGCAGAAAGGTTGTGTCTTTGTGAAAACGTACAAGATAAGAGTTATCATCTTTCACAATAACAATCGCCTTCTGCATATTGGCCTTAAAGGTAAAAATGAGACCAACCACCATTCCTATTCCGATTCCCACTAAAAGATCAGTCAGAAGGATGGCAAAAATGGTTACGGCAAAAGGAATGAATTGATTCATGCCCTTCTCATAAACAGACTTAATTAAGGCAGGCTTAGTTAACTTATAACCAACAAGAATAAGAACGGCAGCCAAGGCAGAAAGTGGAATTTTATTTAAAAGACCAGGAATGAGCATCACACATAAGAGAAGCCACACACCGTGAAGAATTGCGGAAAGCTTTGAGCGGGCACCTGCCGTCGCATTAGCGGAGGTTCGTACAATAACAGCAGTAATGGGAAGACCTCCAAGCAATCCAGAAAGAGTATTCCCAATTCCCTGAGCATAAAGTTCTCTATTCTTGGAAGTGACCTTGCCAGACTGATCTAGCTTGTCAGCAGCATCAATGGATAAAAGGCTCTCCATTGATCCAACTAGAGCTATAGTAAAAGCTACTTTGTAAGCCAGAGGATTGGTAAGCTCCCCCCAATCTGGTAGTCTCACATTGGAAATGATTTCATTCCATCCTCCTTCAAAAGGAAGGGCCACTAAATGAGACGAAGCAAGAATTAGACTAGAATGACTTGCCTTAAATACTTCATTTAAAATCATTCCCAAAATAACTGCTGCTAATGCTCTAGGAAAAAATCTAAAAAACTTTAATCCTTTCTTCGCAAACATCTCCCAACTTATCATAAGGGTTAGAGAGACAGAGCTAATAACGATTGCACCGAAGTGAAAAGAACTAAAATCTCCATTATAACCAAGAGCGTGAGGGAGCTGCTTCAAAATGAGAATAAGCCCAATAGCCGCTAACATTCCCTTAATCACCGAGTTCGGGAAAAAGTTACCAATGATCCCACCTTTAAAAAGTCCAAAAAGAAGCTGTATGAGACCGGATAAGAATACTGCTAAGGTAAAAGCTTCGAAGGTTCCCAACTCTGTAATTGCGTTCACTACGATCACAGTAAGACCGGCTGCCGGGCCTGAAACAGAAATATTTGATCCACTAAAAAAACCAACAACAACGCCTCCAATAATTCCAGCAAAAAGCCCTGAAGCTAGCGGAGCATTAGAGGCCAGTGCAATTCCCAGACACAGAGGAAGTGCTACTAAGAAAACGACCAAGGATGCCTGTGCATCACTTCGCCACGTTTGAAACAATTTCATTGAAAATCCTTATCAATAACTAGTTGATCGCAAAACAAAGATAAAACTAGTTAAGGCGTGGAGGCTTTCTCAATTTATGAGAAAAATCTTGAGCGACAAGATTTAGATAAAGAGGAAAAGCAAAAACTTTATGAATGAAGTTCAGGTGGGCCGTCGCTATATAATCCATATAAAGGCCTACTTCCGGTACTTCACGTACTGTTCGCTCTTCTTCCTCTTCAGTAAGTTCAAGGGAGATATTTATTATAGAACGAGATAATGAATTTTCTGGAGAAGTAATTGAAGAGTACATGGCAAGAGAGAGCATGGCGGAAATCACCACTAATATAAAGCTCAATCTAATCGTCGCAAAAGCAAACTTTCCCATGTAGTAACCTAATATGAAGAACTTTCAGAAAATCGCAAGAAAAAACAAAAATGGAAATAAAATTTGCAAATAATTTCGAAAACTTATAATAATCTTAACATGGATAAAATTATTTGCCTTGGAAAAAACTATTCTGATCACATTAAAGAAATGAATGAGCCTACGGCCTTTCCTCTTCTTTTTCTCAAACCTGCCTCAAGCTTTAAGGAAATTAAAAATAACGAGAGTATTACTCTGCCTTGGCATCGTGGTGACATTCACTACGAGTGTGAAATCGTTTTAAAGCTCTATAAAAAAATGGTGATTGGTATCGGACTTGGTCTTGATTTAGTGCTGCGAGATCTTCAAAAAGAACTTAAAGAAAAGGGTCATCCCTGGGAAAGATCCAAGGTGTTTAAACATTCTGCTCTTGCCACTCCTCTAAAAGGTGCAAAAGATTTTAACGATTGGCAAAATGAAACATTTATTTTCAAGATCAACGGTGAAGTTCGTCAAACTGCAAAGATGAGTGATGCCATTCTCAATCCAGATCAGATCATTCACTACATCGATGAAAATTTCCCTATGTGTGATGGAGACCTTATCTTTACCGGAACTCCAAGCGGTGTGGGAAAACTTAACCCTGGGGATGAGTGCGAACTCATCTTTGGGCCAATTCATTACAAATTCAGGTTTATTGAAAATGGATAGAGAAAGCAGTCACACCATCCTAAATGAACTAAGCAAATTGCAAATCATGCATGATCTGTTAAAGGATCAACGCTTTGATAAAATCTCTAAAGAAGAAATCATTAAAGATGCGCTGGAGTCTTTAGAAAAAATCAAAGAAGCATTTCTTAGTAATCATCAATAAATTTTTCAGGAATTCTGAACTTAAAGACGGGAGTCTCGACTTTAAATTCGACTCCTGTATCATCCTTCATAATAAAGTGGCCCCACATCTCGCCGGCCACTGTATCAAGAGGACAAAAGCTCTGATACTCAAAAGAATCACCTGGTTTAAAATGAGGCGTATGACCTACCACACCAGGTCCTTCCACAATCTTCACTTCTTCAAATTTATTTTTAATGAACCACTTTCTAGCGAGAAGCTGAGCCGAACGTGAACCCAGGTTGGTAATTTTAATGTTGTAAGAAAATAAGAATAGCTTTTGAAGAGGATTTGATTGATTGAAATCAAACTCAGTATTAACTTCAATTCTAAAATCATTATCAGTTGAAACAAATGCGTAGCTCATAGTTTCTTAAAATCCAATGCTAAAGAGTTAATACAGTAACGCTTATACGTCGGAGCTGGCCCATCGTCAAAGACATGTCCTAAATGGGAGTGACAGTTGCTGCAACGAACTTCGGTGCGAATCATATTATGGGAAGTATCCTCCAAATATTCGATAGCACCTTTTACTGAAGTATGAAAACTTGGCCAACCACAACCTGATCGAAACTTGTCCTTACTTTCAAACAGAAGTTGATCACAGGCCACACAGTGGTAATGGCCATCCTCAAAAAAGTCATTATACTTTCCGGAAAAAGGGCTTTCCGTTCCGGCCATACGACATATGTAATATTGCTCGGGAGTTAATTTTTCTTTAAATGGATCGCTCATATTTCCCTCTATAATCTTGTACCCAGAATACCCTAAACTACGTAGAATAGACAGAGGCTTCACAAGGATAAATAATTGAGTACTGCTAACGTAT
>DATGND010000256.1:0-7094 GCA_035306925.1 Bacteriovoracaceae bacterium
TGGGAATAGGTCTCAAAGAGACTTCTAATATCATCGCTCAAAATAACACCATCAATTACTCTGCTGTAGGTGTCCTCGTAGACAATACTCCCTTTAATGCCGGCAGCAGAAATTGGTTCTATGGAAATAGATTTGCCTTCAACGGCAAAGGTGTTGTTTTGAGCAATGATTTAGATGGTGGTGAATTTAAGAGAAATGTTTTTGTCGGAAATCTTCACGATGTTGAAACTGAGAACAGAAGAGGAAGCAGAAGCATTTGGGATAAAAACTATTGGGATAAATACGTGGGGTTTGATGAAGATAACAATGGAATAGGAGATACTCCTTATATCATCAGAATCTATGGGGACTCTTTAAGAAAGTCCAACCCTAAGTCTTCTCTTTTCTATGCCACGCCACTTTTTACTCTCATGGGAGTTATCGAAGAAGTGGCCAACCTCGGGGATCCCATCATCGTTCTGACTGATAAGAACCCGAATATTGTAAAGAAGTAGTTATGATTAAAGTACAAAATGTCGTTAAAAATTTTAAAAAGGTTTTTGTTCTGAGGGACTTAAATCTTGAGATTAAGCCTCATGAGCGAGTGGCCTTAGTGGGACAAAATGGTTGTGGTAAAACCACTCTGATTAGATGTCTGCTCGGTCTTTATCACTTTGAAGGTGATATTGAGATTTTTGGCTCTAAAATTAAAGAACAGCGGGAGGAGGCTTTAAAGAAAATTGCCTTCGTTCCGCAATCTCCTCCTGCCTTAAAAAATACCGTAGATGAAATTATCACATTAACTTCCGAACTGTGTGGCTTTCCCGCTTCTGACGTGACTCCTATAGCCCGTCGATTAGGTCTTGATATTTCCAGATGTCACACAGTTCCTTTTAAAGGGCTTTCGGGCGGAATGAAACAAAAACTCCTCATTGCTTGTGCTTTGGCCCGAAAGCCTCAACTTCTCATTATGGATGAGCCGTCTGCCAACCTTGATCCTCAGGCAAGATCAGTGTTCTTTAAACTCCTTTCAGAACTCCCATCTGAAACGACAATGTTGTTGACCTCTCACCGAGTAGATGAACTGGCCGGTATCGTTTCTCGCGTGATTGAACTGGATGCGGGAGTAATCACTATTGATGATATCGTAGAGGGCGAAGATGAGAATACTCTACGGGAAGAACAGCTTTGCTTTCTTGAATTTAAACGAATGCCTGAATCAGTCAAAAAAGCTCTCACTGATTGGACCTTTAGTCCGGAAGATGAAAATGACCTTAAATGGAAAGGAGTCATTTCATCCGCAGATAGTTTTAGATTTCATGCCACTCTTACGCGTTGGTCGGGAATCATTGAGAGTATTAATCTTAGGAGAAAATCATGAAAAAGTTTTTAACACTACTTATGCTCTTATTGGCTACCGCCTGTGTAGAACCAGCTGAACTCAAACCTCAAGAGCCTATCTGGGGACGTGAAGGATGTGCCAGATGCAGAATGGTCTTAAGTGAGAAGCGATATGCGGTACAGAGAATTCTTTCAAATGGAGAAATCCATTTTTATGACGACTTAAACTGCGCCTTACAACATAAGCATGATGACGATAAAGGCACTCTCTATGTTCATCCTCATGGAGCAGATAAATGGGTACGAGCTGAAGAAGTTCGTTATCAATCAGGACTGCGAACTCCTATGAACTCAGGTTATGGTGCAGTGATGGAAGGTGGAGATACAAACTTCTCCGAGCTCTTAGAAAAATTTAAGGAATGAAATGAGACATACACTTTTATTTGCTTTGCTGGAAATGAAGGAGACCTTTCGGGCGAAGTGGTATCAGTTATATATTCTAACTGTTGCATTGATGATTTCGATCTTTTTTTACTTCGGTCTTGCTGAGTCTAGGGCCTTAGGGTTTACCGGATTAGGACGACTTCTTCTGACATTGATTCAGATGAGTATTATCGTGCTTCCTATTTTTACAATGATGACGACAGTCAGAACATTAGTAGGGGATCGAGAAGCAGGTGTTTGGGAATATAATTTATCAGTGCCCTTAAAGCTTTCTTCCTTCTACTTGGGAAAGGCCATCGGTAAATTTTCTACTCTGTTTTTACCGCTAGCACTGGGAATGTTTTTGGCCGGTATTATTACTATGATTAAGGGCTATCCGGTTCCCTGGCTTATGATTTTTTTATACACCGGCTTCATTGGTGCTAATCTCTTATTCTTTACAGGGATTGCTTTTCTTCTTTCTGTTCTTTCAAAAACTCAAGAGATGGCCCTGGGTCTTGGGTTTATTCTCTGGCTGGTTTTTGAGGCCATGATTGATGCTCTTCTTTTAGGTCTCTTACTGAAGCAAAGAGTTTTAGCGGAAGTCATTCTAGGAATAGCTTTCCTGAATCCTCTTCAATCATTTCGCATGGCCGCCATTGGTCTCTTTGACCCTGAACTCACTGTGCTTGGTCCTATTGCTTACACGATTATTGAGAAAATCGGTTTAAACAGCTTACTAACTTGGGCCATCTTGTGGCCTACAATTTCAGGAATTGCACTTGCAAGTCTTGGTTACTTTGCCTTCAAAAAGAAGGACTTAATATGAAACGTTTGTTCAATAAAAATTTTGTTCTCGCTGTTATTAGTGTCATTTGTTATGCCATTGCCTTCACACAACCCATGTGGAAATTTAAATTTATAGCTCCACAGTACCCTTCTGGACTTGAACTTGATATTTTTCTTACCGGGGCCCGAGGAGATGTGGTGGAGATTGATATTATCAACCATTATATCGGAATGCAGAAACTTGAACATGCTGCTAAAAATGAAAAGGCACTTGCCCCTTATGTCCTAATAAGCCTCTCTCTCTTATCTTTAGGACTTGGTTTATTTCCCCGTAAGAAGCTTCTACATCTTCTTTCCTTGGCCATGATTGGCTTTCCTTTGGCCTTTATTACTATCTTCCAAATCTGGCTTTATAAATTTGGTCATGATTTGGACCCAGCTGCACCTGTGACTCTTTCTCCATTTACTCCTGTGATTTTAGGAGAAGGGGTCATAGGTCAGTTTAGAACATACGCATTACCAGGAATAGGATTTTATTTAAGTGTTTTTGCAGCTCTTTGTGTTGCCACTATTGTTTTCATTTCTAGAAAAGAATGTAGGCACAGTAATACATAGGAAAAATAATGAATGGAAATATTTTAAATTATAGACATCCGGTATGGGGACTAGGTTTTAGGCCGTTTTTTTTAATGGGTTCTTTAGCCGCTGTTCTTGTTGTTACTTTTTGGAGTTCCGTATTCTTTAAAGGTGATTTACCTACTGGTTTTTTTGATCCTGTTGTCTGGCACGCTCATGACATGATTTATGGTTTTGCCATGGCAATTGTCGCAGGTTTTATTCTTACTGCCGGTGCAAACTGGACGGGAACTAAAGGACTTTCGGGAAACAAACTTTTTATTTTATTTTTTACCTGGTTTGCAGCGAGATTATTATTTGCTCTTTCACTCTATACACCTATACCAGGTTCTCTTTTATTTCTTGTAGACGTGCTATTCCTACCAGGTCTTATTTGGGCCTTAGCCCTCCCTCTTATTCGATCTCGACAGTGGAGAAATATTCAGTTTCTTTTGGTTTTCTCTCTCTTGATTGCAGGAAATATTTTGATTCATCTTGCAGGGATGGGAGTGATCGATTCAAACTTTGCCTATAAAGGAATCTATTTAGGAGTAAATCTCATTCTTCTTATTCTGGTGATTATAGGAGGAAGAGTCGTTCCATTCTTTACGGCCAATGCTCTTGGTGATCCCACAATTAGAAAAATCGAAATCATCGAGAAAGCTACTCTAGTTAGTGTTTGCGCTTATATCTTTTTTGATTTTATAGAAAATAATGAGATGTACTCCGGACAGATGGCCTTGGTTGCTGCTGCTTTTAACTTTGTTCGTCTTTTAGGTTGGAAACCATGGAAGACATTTAGATATCCCATTCTGTGGATTCTTCACCTTGGTTACTTCTGGATTGTGCTAGGTTTTATTTTGATTTTCTTAAGTGCCACGATGGGTGTGTTACCACGTTCCGTTTCTCTGCACGCTTTCACTGCCGGTGCTATGGGGACTTTCATTATAGGAATGATGTCACGAGTATCTCTGGGTCATACAGGACGTCCTCTTAGACTAGCAAAGGGGTTTGTTCTTTCCTATTTGTTAATTACTCTTTCTGGAATTGTCAGAGTCGTATCAGGATTTTTCTCGGAGTACTACACTCAGGGAATTTTTCTTTCTGGAATATTTTGGGCATTGAGTTTTCTCATTTTCCTTGGATTCTATTTCAAGATTTTGATGTCTCCACGAGCTGATGGGCGGCCAGGTTAAGAATATTTTTGAAAGCTGATGTGACTCATACAAAATGTGTGATAAACACAAGATATAGTTCTTTGTCAGAAGAGTGACAGTGTTTAAGACTACATATTGTGTTGACGTAATTTCAGAATAGCTCAATCATTTAAGTATACAGAACATATTTCCCGGGAGGGCATCAGTGAAGATCAAAAGACTATTTACCAAGAAAGGTAAAGGACCCTACGCCAATCAAACATATGTAAAAAGAGTAAGTGAAGTCCGAAATGTGGATGGTTCGAAGACCATGTCTATGGAAGTGACGGTTCCTGAAACCTGGTCACAAGTGGCTTCAGACATTCTTGCTCAAAAATATTTTCGAAAGCAAGGAGTGCCTCAACTAGATGAAGAGGGAAAAGTTCTGCTTGATGATAATGGCCAACCCATTCTTAGTAGTGAAACCGATGCAAGGCAAGTCTTTAATCGCCTCGCTGATTGTTGGACATCTTGGGGAATCCGATACAAGTATTTCGATTCAAAAGAAGATGCAGACGCGTTCAGGGATGAAATCGCTTACACTCTGGCCCATCAGATGGCCGCCCCTAATTCTCCGCAGTGGTTTAATACAGGACTTTTCTCTTCCTATGGCATTACAGGAAATCCTCAAGGTCATTTCTATGTAGATCCTAAAACTGAAAAGTTAATGAAATCATCTTCGGCCTATGAGCGTCCACAACCTCATGCTTGCTTTATTCAATCAATCAAAGATGATCTGGTGAATGAAGGTGGTATTATGGACTTATGGAGCCGTGAGGCCCGTTTGTTTAAATACGGTTCAGGAACAGGAACAAACTTCTCAAACATTCGTGGTGAAGGAGAGAAGCTCTCAGGAGGGGGATTCTCATCAGGTTTGATGTCATTCTTAAAGATTGGAGATCGCGCAGCTGGTGCAATCAAATCAGGAGGAACTACTCGTAGGGCCGCTAAGATGGTCTGCCTTGATCTTGATCATCCTGACATTGAAGACTTTGTAACATGGAAAGTGAAGGAAGAAAGAAAAGTTGCTGCCTTAGTAACAGGATCAAAAATTTGTAAAAAACACATTGAAAATATTTTCAAGGCCATTGTGGATTCTAAACTTGAAGGAGAGGAGAAATTTACTCCGAAGAGTAACCACGCTCTTAAAGTCGCCTTGAAAGAAGCTCATCGAGATATGGTTCCGATGAACTATGTTTCAAGAACAATTGATTTAGCTAGACAAGGTTTTAAGGCAATCGAGTTTGAAGTTTATGATACTGACTGGAACTCGGAAGCTTATCAAACAGTTTCAGGTCAAAACTCCAACAATTCCATTCGTATTCCTAATCGCTTTTTTAAAGCGCTAGAGCAGGATGCTGATTGGGAGCTTACTGCTCGCAATGATGGAAGAGTGATGAAAAAATTAAAGGCCCGAGATCTTTGGAACAAAATCAATGAGGCTGCCTGGCAGTGTGCTGATCCAGGAGTGCAGTTTGATGATACCATCAATGAATGGCATACATGCCCTGAAGATGGACGTATCAATGCCTCCAACCCATGTTCAGAGTATATGTTTCTGGACGATACGGCCTGCAACCTTGCTTCACTAAACCTTGTGAAATTTATTGATCCCGTCACGAATATGTTTGATGTTGAAAAATATATTCATGCATGTGAGTTGTGGACAATGGTACTGGAAATCTCAGTCTTGATGGCACAGTTTCCTTCAAAAGAAATTGCGGAGAGATCTTTTAAATATAGAACACTAGGTCTTGGTTACGCCAATATCGGTGCCCTTCTGATGATTATGGGAATCCCTTATGATTCTGAGAAAGGAAGAAATATTGCAGCAGCACTAACTGCTATTATGGGAGGAACGGCCTATAAAACTTCAGCCTTGATGGCAAAAGAGCATGGTCCTTTTAAAGGATATGAAAAAAATAAAGAACACATGCTTAGAGTTATCAGAAATCATCGACGTGCTGTTCATGCAGCAGATAATTCTGAATATGAAGGGCTCACTATCAAACCTCAGGGATTAAATGCGAGATATGTTGATAACTTCCTCGTGAATGCTGCCAAAACTGCCTGGGATGAGGCTTTAGCACTAGGTGAGAAATACGGCTATCGTAATGCTCAGACAACCGTCCTTGCGCCAACGGGAACCATTGGCCTTGTTATGGACTGTGACACTACAGGAATTGAACCAGACTTTTCTCTTGTTAAGTTTAAAAAACTGGCAGGCGGAGGTTATTTTAAAATTATCAACCAGTCAGTACCACATGCTTTAAAGAGCCTGGGTTATAAAGAAAAAGAAATTGAAGAAATCATTCACTATGCGGTTGGAAGAGGAACTCTTGTAGGTTCTCCAACAATCACTCATGAACAATTACGAAAGAAAAGTTTTAGTGATGAAAAGATTTCTCTCGTTGAAGCACATCTAGCTTCAGCTTTTGATATTACCTTTGCCTTTACTCGTTACATTCTAGGCGATGAGTTTCTTACAGGGACATTGAAACTCACAGAAGATGAGCTGAACAATCCTGAGTTAAATATCTTAAAGGCCATAGGCTTTAGTGATCAGGAAATTCAAAAAGCTACGGATTATGTCTGCGGAACGATGACTCTCGAAGGAGCTCCATATTTAAAAGAAGAAGACCTTCCTGTCTTTGATTGTGCCAATAAATGTGGAAGATATGGAACGAGAGTGATCTCTGCTGCTGGACACATCAAGATGATGGCCGCAGTTCAGCCTTATCTTTCGGGAGC